>DATBEY010000379.1:0-17279 GCA_036558765.1 Binatia bacterium
CGAAACATCCTGGCCATGCTGACCGGACAACTCTTGCGAGACAGAGAAGTAGGTTTTGTCACCGACATAATGGCCGAAGCCGATCCGCCCGCCGGACGCATCCACTTCGCCAACGTCCAAACCGAGCGTGTCGAGTCCGAGCGCTTGTGTAACCGAACTGGCGAGTTTGCCGGCCACGAAACCGCTCGCGATATTGAGCGCGCTCTGCTGCACTGACCCGCGCTGGTTCTGATTAAGCGAGTTAACAGGACGGCCGAAAAGTAAAACCGCGAGAATGTCGGCTTGATCTAAGCGCGGTTGGCTACTGAGCGTCAATGACGGTTTTTGCGCGGTTCCAGTGAGAACGATCTCCACATCATACTCCGGCACCTTATACTGTGCCGCAATGTCCAGAGTGGGATTGATTTTACCGCCGCCGGTGAACTCGACTGAGCCTCTCGTTAATTGAAATCTTCGACCCTGAAAAACTAATGAGCCCCTAACAATGTCGATGCGCCCTGTTAGATCGACCTCGCCGTCCGGTTTTTTTGTCGCGCGCAGGTTGCCCGAGATTTCAGCCACCAGATCGGGATGTCGTATCCAAAGATTGCGCGGCGCGCGAAGCGATACGTCTAAGCTAACTTTCTTGAAAGGCTGGTTGTTCGTAGAGCCGGCCTCTTCCTGATTGATAGGCATAGGCTGTGATCGCTGGTTCGCGGCGGATTTCTGGACGACGACGATTGTTTCGTCGCGTTGCAGTGGCACTTTGTTTTGTTCCAAAAAGGCCAGATCGGGACGCAGCGAACCTTCCAAGACTGTAACCTGGCCAGTTAGCCGCGGCGCCGTTAAAGCGCCATCGATCGCGACATCGCCCGCGATCCTAGCCTGATAACGTGTCGTCTGTATCGCGGGCCAATTTTTAGCACTTAATGAAAGTTTGATTGTGCCTTCTTGATAGTCCTTCAGTGGCAGCGCTCCGTTGCCGCGGATCTCGCCATCTTGAGCTTTCGCCACAAATTCGGCGATTCTTATAGTATTTGAATCAAGGCTCCCATCGATTGCTACTTGATTGATATTCACGTTCGTGGGAATCACTTTGACCTTGCCATCGCGCAAATGAAACGTGCCGCGCAAATTAGGCGCATTGAGCGAGCCGCGCGCGCTGACGTCGAGGCTCAGGTCGCCGGAAATATTCTCGGCGGTCTTGCCGGCAAAAGCGTTCAGGAAGGCCATGCTCAATCCGGCGCTTTGCGCCCGCGCTTCGAGGCCCTCGCCGAATTCGGCCCGCCAGCCGTTTTGCCAACTCAGGTTGAGCGGAACGCTGCCGGTTCCGTTGAGCGTATGGGTCGAGTCTTGCCGCACAACCAAACGCACAGAGGCTTGTTTCGCCTTATAGACCAGCTCGGCATCAGCGCCATCGTAGGGCTGGCCAGCTATCGTCGCATTGCTCAGTCGCGCCGACGCGTTGAGTTCGGGGGCAGCAGCCGTTCCAGTGACGCGAGCACGGAGCGCGAGAAGTCCCGACATCTTGGGTGGCTCTGCCAATAATGCTGTCAGAGTTTCCACTGGCAGGCGCTCGAGGGTTAAGCTCAAATCCTGCCCACCGTTGAATGCCAAATTGCCACCGACGGACAATTCTCGATCGCCATTCCTGAGCGCGAACTGGTCGATCGATATGGAGTCATCACGTTTGATCACCGTCGCGGGGCGCACAAGCTTCCATGTACCATCGGGCGCAATAAGAGCTGCCTGATTGAGATGGGCGATCAAAGCGTCGCTCGAGAAGTCCACGGTGCCAGCGACATTGTGTTTACGATTTTGGCTATCTTGTGCGGATAGTGTGAGATCGACCGACTGGGGTTGTCGCGATAATTTTGCGTTTGCTTCGATCCTGCGCAATGCCACACCGGCATTAAGGTCGGAAATAGTCGCATTAATCATTCCTTCAGGAAAAAATTGCTCCTTCGAAGCGCGCAAAGAATATCTGATAGAGCCGTTTTTAAGCGCCGCCCCGTCGACTTGAAGCGCTGTGAGCCGTACCGTACCCTTCGTTTGCAAATCGCTGAGGTTTCCCTGCGCTCGGCCGCCGATGTCCATGGAGCCGGAACCTTTGTGGCTGACGAGCGCCAGCCATGGCGCCACATCTCCGATGCGAGCCCGGTAATCGAAGCTGCCGCTCATTTTACTTTCCAATCCAAACTCGCCCGCTGCCGAAAACGTTGCATCAGCAGTGCTCAGCTCGGCGCGCGCAATGCGGACCTTGTTACCGTTCAGACTCAAATTGAAGTTTCCCTGCTTGACTGCAATGGACGCCACCGATGAAGGCAAAACCTGCACGTCGGCGTGGGCATTCATGTCAGCGAAATTAATTCCGGAGCCCGTCACAGTGCCGCGAAGATTGAGCTTGCCGTTAAGCGCCTTATTACTCTGTCCGATTTGCTCCAGGTCAAAATCATTAACTGCAGCGTACAAATCATAGCTCGGCCGCTTGTCTGCCAGATTGATCTTGCCTGACCAACTGGCGCCGCCCATAGGGCTGCGTAGCTGGCCATCCACCATAGCGACGCTCTTTTGCAAACGCGCATCGACGGCGACATCGCCTAGCTTCCAGCCTTGTGCTTCCGCAGAGTGAACTTGCAGTCGTGTCGTCCCGGCGATGTCGCGCAGCGCGAAGCCGTTGCCTCTGGCTTCGACTGTTCCTCCAAGCACGCCGGCCAAGCTCGGATTATTGAGCCATTGTCGGAGATCAAAGCCACTCACCGTCGCGGTGGCGGAATAGAGCGGAGTCTCTCGGCTCACATTGGCGCGAAACTTCGCAGCGACTTTGGCGCCGGCGCTCGTGAGTTGGACAGCGCCGTTCAGATCGTCGAGCGGCCCAGCGACGGAAACATTGCCCGCGAGAATAGGTTTGAGGGGCCATTGCGGAACGAAGTAGGCGATATCGGATGGTGCGAGTCGGTCAATGAGAGCGTCCATCTTTACTCTGAGGATTGCACCCGGCGTAACTTCGCCGTTGATCTTGATGCGCGAGTTTCGGCTCACGGCCCATAGATCTTTGGCCCTGAGCGTGGATCCTGCTGTCTCGGCTTGCGTATATTCGAGAGCGCCTTTCAGCCGAAGCTCGGGTTTACCCGGTGTGGTAAGTTGCGTGTTGATCTCATCAATGGACAGCGCGACGCCCGCCGGCCGGATACCCACTCGGCCTCGCAAGTTTAAATCAGCAAGATCATACGCCGTGGTGGGATTGGCGGCTGCTCGTAGGTGAATGGCGCCATTAACCAGATGAAATCGATTGACGAGTACGATTAATTCCGATTTTTTTTCCGGCTCGGGTTGACGCGGCGACAAAGCTTCGACAACATTCCAGCGGCCCTCCTGATCCTGCAACAAACCTGCGCGGGGTCCCACGGCCTCGATGGAAGAAATTTTCAGCTCACCCCAAAGCAAAGGCAGCAATGAAAATGAGATATCCAAACGAGGAATGGTGAGAATTTCATGCTCTTGGTAGCGAAGTCCTACGTTATGAAGCACCAGATGGCGCCACACCGAGCCTTCAAGTCGCTCCACGCTAAGGGAGCCGCGAATCAAGCCGTTGACCGCGGTGACACCCTCGTCACGCGCCCAGCGAGTAAAACGTTCCGTTCGGGTATAGATCGTCACACCGATTACGGCGAGCAGGAGCAGAAATCCGAAACCCAAAGCCAGCCATGTTATCACACGCAAAAATCTTCTCATGATTAGAAAAAGGTGCCGATGCTGAAGTTAATCTGCCACGGCCTGTCGCCGTGCGGCGGATGGACCGGAAAGCCGACATACAAGCTGAGGGGTCCAATCGGAGTCGTATAGTTCGCTCCGAAACCGCGCGAGAACTGCAAGTCGCCGAACGGAAGGTCGAAGGCGCGTTTCGAAACCTGGCCGAAATCGACGAACACCGCGCCGCTTAGTTCTTTCCAGATGGGTCGGCGCAGTTCAAGCGAGCCCTCCACAAGACTCAGCCCGCCGAGCGGATCACCCGTAGAGCTCAGCGGCCCGAGGTGACGACGGACATAGCCGCGCACGCTCTTTTCTCCGCCAGAATAAAACCGCTCGAAGATTGGCAAGTTTTCGCTCGCACCGATAGAATCCGCCAAGCCTAGCTTCAGGCGACTGGCAAAAATCGTCTGCCAGCCAATATCGATATATTTTTTGCCCTCCGCGGTCATTTTATAGAAGTTGAAATCGCCACCCCAGCCGCCGTAATCGAAACCGAATGTAACGACCTCGCCTTTTTTCGGGTTGAGCGGATCGTCCGCCGTACTCCAGACCATCCCGGCGCTCGGGCCGGAAAGAAATCCCTTGCGCCGAATTGGCCCGAGAGCGTCCACAGTGGCCTGACCAATTTTGTTGAGCTTGTCATATTCGGTTCGGTACAAGACAAATCCCATGAGAGCCCGCGAAAACTGCTGCTCTAAACGAGGCGCGAAGCGACCGACGTGGCGAAGGTAAGTCTCTTCATCCTCCTGATCATAGCTCAAATTGAGCGCGCCCCGTGTGCTCGGCGTCAGAAAATGGGGTTGCACGAGATCGATGGCTCCCCGGATCGCGATTGATGAATACCTCCCGACGATCGACAAGCGCCGGCCGTTGCCTAACCAATTGAAATGGCGCCACTCCAATAGCGTGCGAAAGCGATCCTCTGTGCCCCAACCGACGCCGAGCCTGATTTCACGGTGAGATTTTTCCGTGACTTCGATTTCCATGGGCACAACCGCTGGCGTGCCCTGAGTTTCCGCTGGAGCGATTCGCACCGATCCGAATAGGTCCAGAGCGAGTATTTTTTCCCGCGATTCGGAAATTTTCGATTGCGAATAAGTTTCGCCGCTACGGTAGGTGAGTTCCCGCCTGACGATTTCGGGATCGACTGTCTCTATTCCCTTCACCTCCGTCGCGCCGAAAACTGCTATCGGTCCGGGCTCAATCCTGTACTGAATGTTTGCGCGGCGCTCATCCACATTGACTTGGGCCTTCCGCTCAGTCTTTACGTGGGCATAGCCATGGTCCAAAAAAACCGTTCGGAGAATCTGTTCGCTCTGTTGATACTCCGCCTCGCTAAAGACCGCACCTTGCTTCACCGGCAGTTCTTTCGGAAGCGCCGTTTGCGCGCGACCATCACCGCTGACCTCGATATCAACTGCCGAGATCAACACAGGCGGAGCTTCGTCTATGCTGATTCGCGCCGTAATCGCTGATTTCGACTCGTCGACTTCAAGATCATAAGCCACTGTGGTGCCATAGTAGCCCTTCGACTCGTAGAAACGCTGCAACTTTTCGAGATCATTCTGGAAGGTAATCGGATCGAACGATGGCCGATCTTCCCAAACGCGATACCAGGCGCGCGCTTTCGTGCTCATCGCCTCGCTGAGCTCGTCGGCTGAGAATGCCTGATTTCCAAAGAACTCAATCCGCTGAACTTTCCATTCCCGGGTGGTATCAAGGGCCTCGATCAAGACCGCACAAGCGCGCCCGGGAAAAAGCAGTAAACCTAGCAGCAGGGCGGTGGCGGTTTGGCTAAGCGGCCTCACTACACCTTCTTAACACCTCGATAGAAACGCCGGAAGTTACTGCTGCCGAATTGTCCATGTCTGCGCCGAATGGTGCTGCGGCCCATGCTGCTCGGCGACACTCAATCGGCTACGGGAACGGTAGATCGTGAGAGCAATAAAGGTTAAGTTGAATTTAGGGTAAATTGCGTCGAACCGCTCGTAGGTAGACGCGATGGGATCAAAGTGGCTTGGACTTTGACGATCGGCATTTTCCTCTGGATCGCGAGCGCGCTCTCTCCCGTGCCGCTACAGGCGGCGATCAGTGGAACCTATATCACCACGGCGGATGTGTCGTTGCGCTCAGGCCCAGGAGTGAGCTACCCGGTTCTCACAACTCTGCCGAGAGGAATTAAAATTAAGGTTGTCGGTCGAGAAGATTACTGGCTCAAAGTGGAGTCAAAGCATGGTGATGCGCCCGGCTATATCGATGAGCAGTTCGCCGCCCCTGAAGGTAGTACGGAAACCAGCACCACGACGCCACCGCCACCCACAGGCGCTTACCGCACCCTGGTAGACGTGGAGCTTCGCCAGGGACCTGGAGCGAGCTACCCGGTCGTGGCGAGGCTTCCGTCCGGCATCAAAGTTAATGTGGTTCGCGCCGAGGGCGATTGGCTCCGCGTCGAATCCAAGCACGGCGGCAAACCCGGCTATCTCGAGGGGAGATTCGTGGAGCGCTGGACCGAAAATTAGTGTCCTTCGGATCGTTCGTCGAAAAGATAAGGAGCGCGACGAAAATTTTTGAACCGGTTCTGTTAATTCCCTTGTCCCAACTCCTGCGATCGCCGCGTCGCTTGCACCACCGCGTCCATAATAGTGCCGCGCAAGCCGTTTTGTTCCATGACATAGAGGCCGGCGATGGTCGTGCCGCCCGGTGAGGTCACTTCGTCTTTTAACTCAGCCAGATGCTTTTTACCCTCGAGCGCCATGCGCGCCGCGCCATAAACCGTTTGCAGTGCCAGTTGCACTGCCACTTCGCGCGACAAACCGACTTGAACGCCACCGTCCGCCAACGCTTCCATAAATAGAAATGCATATGCGGGTCCGCTGCCACTGAGACCGGTGACCGCGTCCAAATATTTTTCCTCCACGGCCATGCCGATTCCGAAGCTGTTGAGAATCGCGCCGACTTTTTCCATGTCCTCTTCCGTCGCATGCGCTCCGGCCGCATATCCTGCGGCGCCGGCGCCAACCACGCAGCAAATATTGGGCATGACACGCACAACCCGCGCCCCCGGCGCTAGCTGCGTCTCGATCCGTCGCAACGGCACTCCCGCGGCCACCGATACCAAAAGCTTCGTCTTGCCCAATCCTTTCGCTATCTCGCGCGCCACCGCATCGACGATCTGCGGTTTGACCGCGAGGATCACGACATCGGCGAAATGGCACAGCTCGGTATTGTCCGGCGTCGCTTTGATTCCGAGATCCTGGGCAATCGATTGACGGAGAGCATCGCTGACGTCGCTGGCCATGACGTTTTCTTTGTTCGCCAGCCCGGCTCGAACAATTCCGCGAGCGATCGCCGCGCCGATTTTTCCCGCTCCAATCACGCCGATTTTATCAGTCGACACAGAAACCTCCTACGCCGGTTATCACTCGCGTGCCAGCATAATTCCTCATGACCGGAAGTTCAAAGTCGTTGGGTGCGTTAACGAAAGAGCCTCCGCTGTCGGCCGGAGGCTTTCCGACGGAGCGAAAGTTCGCTCAATATCTCTTGCCGAGATCCTGAAGCGCTTTCAAGGCATCGGCATCATCCGGAGAGAGCGAGAGAATCTCGCGATATTTTTGCTCGGCATCTCCATTTCGACCGAGTTGGGCGTATGCTTGACCTAAAGAAAACCTTAGATCATTTCGCCTGCGCCGCATGCGCAACGCCTCGCTGTATTCGGCCGCCGCCTTCTCCCAAACGGCGAGCTTATAGTAGACCGCGCCCAATTCGGCATGAATGGTCGCCGACTCCTCGCCCTTCGACTTGGATTTTTCCAACAGCCCGCGCGCTTGTTGCAGCAGTTTCTTCATCTGCGCTTCGTCACTGATCGGTTGAGCCTTGGCCGCCATTAAACGGCCCCAGGCGAGCAGAACCGCCGGGTGATCGGCTTGTAAATCGCGCGCCTGAATGAACCATTTTTCCGCCTCCGGCAAATCGCCTGAATGCAGCGCGATATTCCCCAAACCGAGATACGGCAAGACCTCCTTGCTTCCCATCTCGATGACCTTTCGATAAATCACCTGGGCTTCCGGTAAATAAAATTCGTCGCTCATGGCGAGAACGTCCGGAATGTATTCAACGCCGCTTTGCAGTGCAGCGAGCGCTTCCTTCGATCCTTCCACGCTCTTATCCTGCTCGAGAAAGATTCTCATCTTTAAAAGGTGAAACTTCGGATTCTTCGGCTCGAGCCGTATCGCTTCATCGATCTCCTTGGTCGCACGTGCTCGCGCCAGACTCACGAGATAGGACTGGGCCATATAGTAGTGATGCATCGCGACCGGCACCGCCAACGGTTTTCCCTTGAACCATGGCGGCTCATCCACTAAATAGGGCGTCATCAGCTTGCGGTTTAGCTCGGTGGTGGCGCGGCGCAGATTCTTGGGGGCGGAGAATTCGAGCTGAGCGCCATCATCGGTATTGATCGCAGCCCCCTTTGAAAAGGCCAAAAATCCGTCCCGGTTCATGCGGTAGAAACCCTGCACCGCGTACACGTCCGACAGGCCGAGATATTCGAGATCCGATTGCAGCATTTTGTTGTTGTCGTAGATCTGTTTCACCGCTGGATAATCGAAGACCTGCTCTCTCTTGCTGCCGACCAAAAGAAAATCGCTTTCCTTCATGCCCCAAAGCGATACATAGGGAAACGCCTCCGCGAAAGTGCGAAACACCATGCGGAAATCATCCGGCGACATCGAATAATTGTGAAACCACTGGGCGAAGATTCCATCGTCTTTGATTTTCGATTTCACGACCTGGTAAAACTCACGGGTATATAAATTGGCGACGCCAGCGATCCACGGATTGGACGGTTCCGCTGTGATCACATCGTATTGCTCCGGCGTCGCCAGGATGTAGTTCCTGCCGTCGGTTGGGATGACATGTACCCGCGGGTCCTCCAGAACCCCCGAGTGGCGTGAGTTTCGGGCGCTCCGCGATAAGCGATCAATCACCCCTCGGTAGTCGAGATCCTCCGAGCGTTTCATCAGTTCGGTGCGCGCCGCCGCGGTCATGACACCCTTGTAGGAGAGTTGCTTTTCTTTGGCATCGTACCAAATCCGATTCTGTGCACTGTCGTTGGCGGCATCATAGACGTATTCGTGCCGGGCCGGCGCGCTGGACGGAAAGGAGACCCCGGCGGGAAGCTTTTCCAGCGGCACGGAAGCGCGATCGAAAAATTTGCTCGCCTGGATCATCGACGGCTCGATCTCGATGATCTCGATGCGTTTGAGCGATTGAAACGTCGCCAGCGCCTTGGCCGACATGCCGCTGCCTAGACCAATGGTCAGCGCGCGCTCGGCTTTCGGGTGCAGCAGCATGGCGATATAACTCGTCATCAACTGGCTCAGTGCGTCGCCGTAAGATCCATCGATCTTGCCGTTGGATTTGAAATAGACATAGTCGCTTCCAGGAATGCTGTGCACGCTGACCGTGGTCGTGAGTCCCTCGCGATAATACAGCACGTCATCGCGTCTCATCTCTTCCAGGCGCAAGGAATCGGTGGGCAAGGGTTCGTAGCGATCGGCATAGATCGTTACACCGCTGGTGAGAATATGCGGATCCCAACGATGCACCTTCAACGGCACGATCACGGCCAAGAGGAGCACCGCCACTCCAAGGCTATAGCGCGGAATCAGTGCGAGCTTTGGATCGCTGATCACGAGCCAGGCGCCGATCAGAAGATTCATGACCACCGCAAAAATGATCGTATTTTGTACGCCGAGGTTGGGAATCAAAATAAACCCGCCGGCGAAGGCGCCGAGCACGGCTCCCAGCGTATTCGCCGCGTAAGAGCTGCCGACGCCGCTTCCGACGCGATAAAGACTTTGCGTGAACAGCCGCGCAACGAGCGGAAAAGTCATTCCCAAGAGAATCGTCGGCACGAACATGACCAGAGCGGACAAGAAAATTTGTAAATAGAGAAACACCGTGAAGGTATCGCCGAAGCCGTGCAACAAGCGGACAAAAATCAACGGCAGTCGCTCGAACAAAGGAATCGTCGCGAGCGCCGACAATCCGACCCAGAGCTCGACCAAACCGAAGGTGCTCAGTCGCGCTTCCCGTCCGCCGAGCATCCGGGCATAGATGAAACCGCCGAGCGCCAAACCGATCAGAAAAGTCACCAGCATCGTTGAGAAGGAATAGATCGAACTGCCGATCACAAGCGTCAGCGAGCGCGTCCAGGCATTTTCGTAAACCAAAGAAGCAAAGCCGGAGAGCGCAAACGAGCCGAGCACGACCCAGGCGAGCGCGGAACTACGTTGCTGTTCCTCGCGCGCCGCCGGCTCTTCGGCCGGCGTTTCGACCAGAGCCTCGACCGGAGCTTTGTCGCGAAACCGATCGACAATCAAAATCACCGCGGCGATCAGCATGTTGACTCCGGCCGCCACATATACGGTCTCGCGCATTCCCAAAGTGGGAATCAGAAAAAAACCGCCGGCGGCGCAACCGATCACTGCGCCCAGGGTATTGGTGGCATAGAGGTCGCCGATGCGCCGGCCAAATTGCGCGAAGCTCCGAACAAAAAACCGGCTCAGCACCGGCAGAGTCGCGCCCATCAGCAAAGTCGGAAACACCAGAAGCACAAACGATAGAAAGAACAGCACAAGATTGAATAGGAACGGGAGGCTCTCGTTCAAACCAAAGATAGGCCCATAGATTTTTTGCGCGACTTTGAAGATCCACGGCACCAAAAAACCATAGACTCCGACGCCCGCCTCGAGCATGCCATAGAGCAGAAAATCGTTTTTGCCGCGGTCGGCTATTTTGCCGAAAAGATAACTGCCGATCGCAAGCCCCGCCATAAAAGCCGACAAAACTGTCGCAATCGCATACGTGGTATTGCCGAAAATCTGCGTCAGCATGCGCGTCCATACCACCTGATAAATCAAACCCGCGGCGCCGGAAAAAAAGAAACAGAACAGTCCGACGAGAAGCAGCCCATCTTGTTTGGAGCGCTCAACGCTATCGCTCATAGATTCTCCCGAATTTTTTTGAAAAAAGAATTCAAAGAGTGATAGCAAGCTGCTGGTAAACTGTAAAGGGTAGGTATGCAACTAACGATCGGCTCTTGAATTCGTCCGGCTGTTCGTTGACTTTGCTGGGATTGTCGTATAAGCGTACCTTCGTCTTGGCGTCCAGAATCTGACTATTCTCCCCTGTATCGTTGACCAAAATTGAAGTGACCATGGGCCGATCGTAAAATTTTCGTATTGACGAAGGCGGCGCAGCTACGACCCGATCAAAGGGATTTGGAGGAAGTAATGGCAAACGCAAAGCGAGACGGGGCAGCCCCGGAAGAAGTGAGAGATCTGCGGGGCGCCATCGAATGGATGAAGAAGGCGGGCGATATCATCGTCACCGACAAAGAAGTCGATCCCAATCTTGAGATCACCGGGATCCAGAAACAACTCGATGGCGGGTGTCCGATTCTGTTCAACAATATTAAAGGAAAGCCGCACCATCGCTGTATCACTAATCTGTTCGGCGACATGAATGTCATCAACAAAATGTTCGGTTGGAAGGATCATGCCGATCGGACGAGAAAATTAGCCTATGCCGTTACCCACCCAATTCCGCCCGTGGTCGTCGATCAGAAGGATGCGCCGGTACAGGAAGAGGTCTATGAGAAACCCTCAGAGGCGAATGATTACGTCGTGCCGATTCGCCACACCAATGTCGAGCCGGAGTTGACCGTCGGTTCGGGCAATCGGCTCATCTCAGGAGAATACTTCAACGGCGGCACGGATCTCGGTTACAACCGAATGAACTTTCGTTGGGGCAACGTCGGCACGTTCCAGATCTCGCCCGGCTCCCACATGTGGCAGGTGGTGAGCAAATACTACAAAGACAATAAGATGGTGCCGATCACCATGAACTTCGGTCTGCCGCCCGCTGGCTCACTGCTGGCCGGCGCCGGCTTTGATTATGTCATATTGCCTCAGGGCTGCGATGAGGTCGGCATCGCGGGCGCGGTACAGGGCGCGCCCATGCGCTTGGTCAAAGCACGGACGATCGATGCGTACTCGTTGGCCGATGCCGAAGTCGTGCTCGAGGGATATGTGAATCCGCGCGATCGCCGCTTCGAAACCGCGGAATCGGAAAAGGCCGGCGTGCAAGGCCGTTTCCATTTCCACCCGGAATGGGCGGGCTACATGGGCAAAGCCTACAAAGCGCCGACCTTTCACGTGACCGCGGTCACGACTCGGAAACGTGAGGGCAAACCGATCATTTTTCCTCTTGGGGTGCACACCCTCGACGATCACAATATCGATACGACCGTGCGCGAAGCGGCGATGTTCGAGCTCTGCGAAAGAATGCAGCCGGGCATCATCATGGACGTGAACATTCCTTATTGCATGACCGATTGGGGCGGAGCGATCATTCAGGTCAAAAAGCGTAACCGCATCGAAGAGGGATGGCAGCGTAATTTCATGGCTGCGATTCTCGCCACCTCACAGGGTTCCCGTGTGGTCATCGCGGTGAGCGAAGACGCCGATCCCTATGACATGGACGATATCATTTGGAACCTCACCACTCGCGTCAATCCCAAGACTGACATTATCAATCCGCTTCCCGGCGGCCGCGGCCAAACGTTCATGCCAGCCGAACGCATGACCGCGGGAGAGCGTGAATGGACCGCGTCGAACACCATGTTCGAAGGCGGCATGGGCATCGATGCCACCGTACCGTTCGGCTACGAGAGCGATTTCATGCGGCCAGTTTACCCGGTCGACAGAGTCGATCTGAAAAAATGGTTCAGTGATAAAGATATTCAGAATGCGAAAAGCCGGATGCAGGGTTGGGTGCACTCGCTCGCTCGCACCGGTCGATAAATTTCCCGCAGCAATTTTTTTCATCCAAGGGCAAGGTCAAATCTTTGCCCTTTTTTTTTATCTCCATTTACAAAAAGCTGGCAAAAAAACTGCCTGAAAGCAGAGCAGTTTTGTTCCAAAGCGGGCGTGAGAACGAATTGTGCGGACAAAAACTGAAATTTCCCGCGCAAAATTCATTGACACTCGCGCGGCCGTCTGTTACCTAGGCAAGAACGCTCACGACCGACTTGCTCCATTCTGATTTTTTTCGAGATCAGGTTTACGAGAGGAAAGTATGGAGAAACGTCCTAAAAAAACGCTCGCTCGTACTTTAGTCTGCGCCGGGTTTTGCACCAAGCTCCTAACCGTCGTAGCGCTGTTCGTGCCATCTCTCCTGAGTTTTCAACAAATCTTTTCGCGGCAACCGGAGAGCCCATCGAGGACAACCCTTGTGGAACCCGCGCCGAAACCGCGTTCGCGCGATCTCGTCAGAATTTATTCGATCGTGAAAGCGCATCGGCCCGAGATACGCGACGGCGAGGCCTGGCAAATTGCCGAAACGATTCTCGAGGAAAGCTCCAAACGCAAGCTCGACGCGTTCTTGATCTCAGCGGTGATTCAGGTGGAAAGCCGTTTTCAACATACCGCGGTTTCGCCAAGTGGCGCGCGCGGGCTCATGCAGATCATGCCGGAGACCGGTCGCGCCCTCACTCGTGCGCTCCGGCACGAGATGGGCGTGCGCGCCGCCGCTTTCAAGCCGGAATGGCTCGACAACCCGTTCGTGAATATACGTCTCGGGGTTTATTACCTGCACGATTTGAAAAAACAGTTTCGCGATTTGAATCTGGCTCTCACCGCGTATAACTTCGGCCCGACGGAGATCCAAAATCGCGTAGAGAACAATCTCGAGCTATCCTCCGAATTTGCCGGAAACGTTCTGCAAGCCTACCGCAATCTCAAATCCAAACAGCCATCGTTCTGATTTCGCGCACTTGGCCTCTGCGGGATCACTCGAGATCAACTCAGATCCACAGTGATTTAGCAATCGGTGCAGGAGTCGTGCTAAAAATCGTATCAATGCTCTTCACCGCTGAGGGATGACATGCGAGTCACCGAAGAAGCCTGGACAGAAATTTCGCGCCATGCGCAGGAGGCCTTCCCTGACGAGTGTTGTGGAGTAATTCTTTCCGACGGCCGTTCCGATCATGCGCATCGACTGAAGAACATGCAGAATACGCTGCATGCTCACGATCCACAGACTTATCCCCGTACCGCCGAAATTGCTTATGCAATGGATCCCCTCGAGCTCGAAGCAGTGATTCGGCAGGCCGAGGCCAACGGCCAGAAGCTCAAAGCCTTTTATCATTCGCATCCCAATCACGACGCCTACTTTTCCGCCGAAGACAAAGCCTTCGCGTGCCCGTTCGGCGAGCCGACCTATCCAGACACGGCGCAGATCGTTATTTCAATTTACAATCGTGCGGTGAGAATCATGCGCGCCTTCGCGTGGTCTCCCGAAAAAACCGACTTCATCGAAGTTCCCATCGATCGGCTCTAGTCCATGTCCGCACCGCGCCGTAGTTTCATCGATGTGCAAGGGTTGCGGCTGCACTGTCTCGAATGGGGTAATGCCGCGGGCAACCCACTGATCTTGGTGCATGGCTATCTCGACCTTGCCGAGAGTTGGAGAGCCTTCGTCGACGCATTGTTAGGACAGAAACAAAACGTCTGCGTCATCGCCCCTGACTGCCGCGGCCACGGCGATAGCGGCTGGGTGGGGGCCGGCGGCTATTATCATTTTCCCGACTATGTTTTTGATCTCGATTGCGTCGTTCGGGCGCACCGACTCGACAGCTTCACGCTCATTGGCCATTCCATGGGTGGGACTATCTCACTTCTGTATGCGGGTACATTTCCCGAGCGCGTAAAAAAACTGGTGCTGATTGAAGGCATCGGACCGGTCGGCATGACCTTTTCCGATGCTCCCCTCAGAATGGAAAAATGGCTTACCGAACTGCACGAGCGCGGTCGCGGGCATTTTCGCGAGTACACGAGCCTCGCGGCGGGCGCCGGCCAGCTGCGCCAGACTAACCCGCGTTTGAGCGAGAACACGGCTCTGGAGATCGCTCGCGCCGCAATGAAACAGAACGATCGGGGCAGGTGGATCTGGAAATTCGATCCGCTCCACCGGACCACGGCGCCGCAACCTTTCTACACCGCCCAGGCTCTCGAATTCCTGCGGCGGATTCGATGCCCAGTGCTGCTGATCGATGGTGAGCAAAGCCGTCAGATGCGCCGCACGGACAAGCAAGAGCGCTATAACGCCATTGTCAATCATCAGCGCGTCATGATCAGCCACGCCGGACACATGGTGCACCAAGACAACCCTGAGGAGCTCGCGGATGTCGTTGGAAATTTTATCGCGCATTAATTGCGAGTCGTTCAAGCTGCTTGAGCAGCGAAGCGAAGTTGGCACATCATCGAGAGCTTGACTCTTGGACCGGATTTTAGGAATTATGGGCGGACGCTGATTGAGATTGGCAATCAGTTATGCAACCCTGAGTAGAAGTACGAATTTGATTCAAGGAATTTCTTGTGAGCAAGAGCCGTTTGTCACGAAAACATCGGACGCGGTTTGAAAATGGCAATCGCGAATCGGCACCGAATGGGCAAGCGCAGCGTGGCTGCGAGGCTCAAACCGCCCGGCCGAACGTGGCATTAACTTTAAAGCACTTCCACCGCAACGAGAATTCCCTCACATCCGCCGAAGGCAAGCGGCTATACTTGAAAGTCGGTGACGAGGTCAATCACCTACGTTATGAGGAGTGGGGCATGGGTGTGGTCATGGAAGTGATGACATCCTCTGTTCCCGGCGGCACTTGCCTTGCCCGGGTGCGCTTTCAAGATGGCCAACTCCGTTGCTTCAACAATGACCTCGACAACGAGGCATGCTGCTATTACTTCGGATTGCGTCGCTATTGGAACCCGACCCACGGAGTGGATGCGATTCGGATGAGATTTTTTCTGGGAGGCTAGCTCATGCTGAGATCAGTTAAGTTATTCGCCGCCGTATCCATCCTGTCGACGTTTTATTTGTGGTGTCCGCCTGCCCATGCCGAGGATGCAATCGAAACGGCCGGCGTCGCTGTCGGCGTCACCGCTGGCAACATGTGGTTTTTACCGAGTAAAGCCATTTCGATGAGTATGGGCGCATTGAGCGGCGCGCTCTCTTATGTCCTGACGGGCGGCAACACCGAATTGACCAAGCAGATTTGGCAAGACACTTTGCAAGGTCCTTACGTGATTACTCCGTCGCTGGCGCGAAGTTCTATTGGCGAGCGTCCGGCGCTGCTCGAATCAAATAAGAACGGCATGCAACCCTAAGAGTCGCATGCCGTCGTAATCTGCCCGTCTGCGGATCTAGCTCAAATTTGTCTTGAAGAAGCTCGTCGTTCGCGCCCAGGCATCCTTCGCCGCCTCGGGATTGTATCGGTCAGCGTTGGTGTTGTTGTTGAATGCGTGCTTGGCGCCCGGATAAACTTTGCAATCAAATTTCTTGCCGGCCTTTTCCATCGCTGCCTTCAGCGGCTCGACACCCGGCATAATGTTCGGGTCATCCGCCGCGTAGTTTCCCATGACCGGACAAGGGACGTTGCTCACCGAATCGAGCGGGTCGGGATTTCGCCCGTAGTAAACCACTGCGGCATTCAGATCCTTACATTTGGTCGCAAAATTTAGCGACTGGCCGCCGCCCCAGCAATAGCCCACCACGCCGAACTTTCCGTTGACGTAATTTTGCTTTTTCATGTAAGCCAAGGCCGACGCCAAATCCTCGGCCACCATGCTCCCGTTCACCTTCTGAATTTCTTTGGTGGCTTCGTCGCTGCCATTCCATTTGTCGCTCCCACCGATCCGGCTCATGCAATCCACCGCGATCGCCGCGAAGCCGTCTTTCGCAAACCGGCGCGCCACGTCCTTGATATGACCGACCAATCCGCGGTTTTCGTGAATCACGATCACAGTGCCAAGATTGCTGCCATTTTTTGGCCGGGAGACGTACGCATTCACGTTTCCGGCTTGGCCGGGGAACGATACCATTTCCGATGCCAGGCTGGCGTCGTTCGGATCGACGATATGATCTATAGTTTGAGCCATCGATAAAAACCTCCTTCAAGCAAATTTTATTGGTCAATTTCGTCTCAGCTATAGCGAAAAACAATTTTCAAATCCAGACCTACTGGACGAAAATCGCGAGCTATTCGGAAAGCAAAAACTACTGCGGCGCCCGAGGGCGCCGCAGTTCAACACTAAGTGTTATATATACTGATCGAGAGTTAGGCGGAAGTGGAACTCGAAGCACTGGAAGAAGATTTTTCGCTGCTGGACGATGAAGTCTCGCTTTTTTTGCTTTCGGCTTTGGCTTCCTTGGCGTCCTTCTTTCCCTCCGGCTTAGCCTCCGAGGCCTTCGCGTCGGATTTCGCGTCGCCGTTCTGCCCCTTGCGGGCATAATCGGTGACGTACCACCCCGTCCCCTTCAGTTGAAACGAAGTATTCGAAATAAGCTTTTTGACCTTTCCTTTGCAGTTGGGGCATTTTGCCAACGGTTTATCCGTAATTCGCTGCGTCGCCTCGAAGGTGCCGCATTTTTGGCATTGGTATTCGTAGATAGGCATGAACCAAAGATCCTCAGTTCCAACTTAT
>DATBEY010000380.1:0-13795 GCA_036558765.1 Binatia bacterium
TTTTAGCGTGATGAACATGTTCCCTGTGTTTAACGGCCTGCCGCCAAAACCGCCGCCGTTGAATGCCATGACCGACTCGACCGCCGGATCCTGCAGTACGATCTTCGCCAACTCGGTTATGCGGTTACGCATCGACTGGAAAGACACGTCCTGGTCGCCTTGAATTGAGCCGTTGATCCGCCCCGTGTCCTGCTGCGGAAAAAAGCCTTTGGGGATTTTAACGTAGAGAAAACCGGTGGCGCCCATGGTCAACAATGTCACCAAAAGGATGAGCGGCTGATGGCGCAACACCCAACCGAGGGAGGTTTCATAGCGGCGCAAAATCCAGTCAAAGAAACGCTCGTTGAGCCGATAGATCTTCCCATGCTTTTCTCGATCATGCGCGCGCAGCAAGGTCGCGCACATCATCGGCGTCGCGGTCAGCGACACCACCATGGAAATAAGGATTGCCATGGTCAGGGTGACGGCGAACTCGCGAAACAGGCGGCCGATAATTCCGCCCATCATCAGGATCGGAATAAAAACCGCCACCAGGGAAAGGCTGATGGAAAGCACGGTAAAGCCGATCTCTCTGGCGCCGCGCAGCGCCGCTTGAAGCGGCGCCAAGCCTTCTTCGAGATGCCGGGAGACGTTTTCGATCACAACGATCGCGTCATCGACGACAAATCCCGTGGCAATGGTGAGCGCCATCAATGAAAGATTGTCCAGGCTGTAGCCTAGCAGGTACATGCCGCCGAAAGTGCCGATGAGCGATACTGGCACCACGATGCCCGGAATGAAGGTCGAACGCACGCTGCGCAAGAAGACAAACACCACGAGCACCACCAGCGCGATGGAAATCAACAGAGTGATTTCAATGTCGCGAACCGAGGCACGGATCGTAGTCGTCGCATTGAGCATCACTGATAGTTGAATGCTCGGCGGAGTCGAGGCGCGCAGTGACGGCAACAAATCGAGAACGCGGTCAACGGTTTCGATGATATTGGCGCCAGGCACGCGAAAAATGACGAGCAGGACAGCGGGCTTGCCGTTGGCGAGGCCGCCGGTGCGAATATCCTCCACCGAGTCGGTCACGGTGGCGACATCGCCGACGGTGACGGGCGCGCCGTTTTGGTAACGGATGATCAGGGGCCGGTAGGCTTCGGCCTTGAGGAGCTGATCGGTGGCACCGACGGACCAAGTGGTCGTTTGATTCGCAAGAGAACCTTTGGCCCGGTTGGCGTTGGCGCTGCCCAGAGCCGTGCGCAGATCCTCCAGGCTGAGGCCGTAATGGTTCAATACCGTCGGATTTGCGTCGACCCGGATTGCCGGCAAAGCGCCGCCGCCAACGAAAACTTCACCCACGCCCTGCACCTGAGAAAGTTTTTGCTGCAACACGGATGACGCGATGTCGTACATGCGGGCGCGCTCGACAAGGTCGGAAGTCATTGCCAGCATGAGGATCGGCGCGTCCGCAGGATTAACTTTCTTGTACGAAGGATTGCTCGGGAGGTTGGCCGGAAGTTGCCCTCGCGCCGCGTTGATCGCGGCCTGAACATCGCGCGCCGCGGCGTCGATGTTCCGATTGAGATCGAATTGCAAAACGATAGAGGTGGAGCCGATCGAGCTCGACGAAGTCATCTCGGTGATGCCGGCAATCCGGCCGAATTGGCGCTCCAGTGGGGTCGCCACGGAGGACGCCATCGTTTCCGGACTCGCCCCCGGAAGTCGCGCCTGAACCTGAATGGTTGGAAAATCGACCTGAGGAAGCGGTGAAACCGGCAGAAACCGGTAAGCGATGGCGCCGCTCAGTGCCATGGCGATGGTCAACAGAGTCGTGGCGACCGGTCTGCGGATGAACGGCGCCGAGATATTCATTGGCCAAGCTCCAATTGCAGCTGCCGCTCTCGATCATGCGCCCGGTTTCGGGCAAGACGCTTCGCCATCCGATCAAACGCCAGGTAGATCACCGGCGTGGTGTAGAGGGTAAGTAGCTGGCTGAAAATCAAGCCGCCAATCATCGCAATGCCCAGCGGGCGGCGGAGCTCCGCGCCCATGCCTGTGCCCAGTGCGAGGGGCACGCCGCCAAGCAGCGCTGCCATAGTCGTCATCAGGATCGGTCGGAAGCGGAGCAGACAGGCTTGGAAAATTGCGTCGTGCGGGCTTTTGCCTTCGTGACGTTCCGCGTCCAAGGCAAAATCGATCATCATGATGCCGTTCTTTTTGACGATGCCGATGAGCAGAATGATGCCGATGAGCGCAATGACATTAAAGTCCATACCGCACAGGATCAGTGCGACCAAAGCGCCGACGCCCGCGGACGGCAAGGTGGAAAGTATCGTGACCGGGTGAATGTAGCTCTCATAAAGCACGCCGAGAACGATATAGACCGTAATCAGCGCCGCCAGGATTAAGAACGGTTCATTGACCAAAGAGGCCTCGAAAGCGTGAGCGGTGCCTTGAAAGCTGGTGCGAATGCTCGGGGGCAACCCCAGCTCTCGCTGGGCTCGGTCGACCGCGGCGACGCCATCGCCCAGAGACGCGCCGGGGGCAAGGTTGAACGACACCGTCACAACAGGGAACTGTCCCTGGTGATTGACCGTGAGCGGGACCTGGACAGTTTGCACTTGGGTAAAGGCGCTCAGAGGCACGGCACCGCCCGTCGTCGATTGTACGTATAGATTATTCAGGCCCGCGGGGCTGTTGCGAAACCCGGGCTGCGCTTCCAAGATCACGTGGTATTGGTTCAATTGCGTGAAGATCGTTGATACCTGGCGCTGACCGAAAGCGTCATAGAGAACATTGTCGAGGGCCTGCGGGGTGATGCCGAGCCGAGATGCCGTGGCGCGATCAATCACCAGACGGACCTGCAGCCCCTGGTCCTGCTGGTCGCTGGCAACGTCGCGCAGTTCCGGAGAGGATTGGAGCTTTTGGACAAAGCGTGGCGCCCAGAGGCTCAATTCAGCCGCATCGGCATCTTCGAGGCTGTACTGAAATTGGGTTCGGCTCACCCGATCTTCCACGGTGATATCCTGCACCGGCTGCATGAATAAAGTAATTCCCTCAACTGCCGCGAGACGCGGCTGCAGGCGGCGAATCACATCGCTGGCGCTGATGCGCCGTTCTTCAATGGGCTTAAGATTGATTTGAATGCGCCCGCTGTTAAGCGTCGAATTCGTGCCGTCGATTCCGATAAACGAGGAAAGGCTTGCCACCGCGGGATCTTGCAAAATCACGCGCGCGAGTGCCTGTTGGCGTTCCGCCATGGAGGCAAACGAAACGGTTTGCGGCGCCTCGGAAATGCTCAGGATGACGCCGGTGTCCTGCACCGGGAAAAATCCCTTGGGAATAAAAATGTAGAGTAGCACCGTCCCTACCAGAGTGGCCGCCGCGACCCAGAGCGTTGCCGTTTGATGACCGAACACCCAATTGAGGGTCCGGCCGTAGAAATCGATCAATGAATTAAAAGCGTGCTCCGAGGCCGTATAAAAGCGGCTGCGTTCCGCCTCCGGACGATGGCTGAGAAGTTTCGCGCACATCACCGGCGTCAACGTCAACGAAACTATCGCAGATACAAGAATCGTCACGCTCAAGGTGACCGCAAATTCGCGAAACAGCCGGCCGACGATGTCGCCCATGAAAAGCAGCGGAATCAACACGGCAATCAACGAGACGGTCAACGACAGAATCGTGAAGCCGATTTGTTGCGAACCTTTGAGCGCCGCTTCGAGGGGCGGGTCGCCTGCTTCGATGTAGCGCATGATGTTCTCGATCATCACGATGGCGTCATCGACCACAAACCCGGTCGAAATGGTCAGCGCCATGAGCGAAAGGTTGTTGAGACTATAGCCGAGCAGATACATCACGCCGAAGGTGCCGACGATCGATAAAGGGACCGCGATGCTCGGAATGATGGTCGCCGAAACCGTGCGGAGAAAAAGAAAAATCACCATGACGACCAGCGCCACGGTAAGCATCAGCTCGAATTGCACGTCGTTTACCGAGGCGCGGATGGTCTCGGTGCGGTCGGTGAGAATCGAGAGCTGTACGGCGGACGGCAGCGAGCTCCTCAACTGAGGCAGAAGGCCTTTTACCCGATCGACTACCGCGATGATATTGGCGCCCGGCTGGCGCTGTATGTTTACGATGACCGCCGGCACTTCATTCATCCATGCCGCCTGGCGGACGTTTTCCACGTCATCGATGATGGTGGCGACATCGGAAAGATGCACCGGCGCGCCGTTGTGATACGCGATGACCAGCGGGCGGTACTGGTCGCTGGATAACAGCTGATCGTTTGCCGCAATTGTGAATGCTTGATGCGGACCGTCAAAATTGCCCTTCGCCTGGTTGACGTTGGCCTGGGCGATCGCGGTGCGCACGTCTTCAAGGGTGATACCATAGGACGACAATGCGGTTGGGTTTACCTGAATGCGCACCGCCGGTTTTTGACCGCCGCTGATGCTGACCAGCCCGACGCCGGAGAGCTGGGAAATTTTTTGCGCCAGCCGGGTATCGGCGAGATCTTCCACTTTGGGGAGCGGCAGGGTCTTCGATGTGAGCGCCAAGGTCAGAATGGGCGCGTCCGCCGGATTGACTTTGCTGTAGATCGGCGGGTTGGGCAGATCGCTCGGAAGAAAACTCGAGGCCGCGTTTATAGCCGCCTGGACTTCCTGCTCCGCGACATCGATGTTGAGGTCGAGAGAAAACTGCAGCGTGATCACCGAGCTACCGTCGGAGCTGGTGGAGGTCATTTGATTCAAGCCCGGCACCTGGCCGAACTGGCGCTCGAGCGGCGCGGTGACCGATGAGGCCATCACGTCCGGACTGGCGCCGGGATAGAACGTGATGACCTGGATCGTCGGATAATCGACCTCCGGGAGCGCCGAGACTGGTAACTGCTTGTAAGCGACTGCGCCGACGAGCAGGACGCCGATCATGAGCAGCGATGTTGCGATCGGCCGAAGTATGAAGGGTCGCGATGGATTCAACAGCTAGCTCCCGGCCTGGGTCCCGTTCGATGCACGCGCAATCACCTTTGTGCCTGGCTGAAGTTTGTCGACGCCGTCAGTCACGACGATTTCACCCGGGTTGACGCCCTTTGCGATCGCGGTTTCGTTGCCCTCTGTCAGTTTTACCTCGACATTTCTCACTTCGACGGTTTGATCCGCCTTCACCACATAAACGAACGCCGACTGAGGGCTGTGCTGGATGGCTGCGTTGGGTACCAGCGTAGCGTCGTGCAGGGTATCGACGAGCAAGCGCGCGTTGACGAACTGATTGGGAAACAGCTCGCTGTCGGCATTGGAGAAAACCGCCTTAACTTTCACCGTTCCGGTGGAGGGGTCGATCTGGTTATCGATGGTCTCCAGGGAGCCGGTCGCCAAGCGGTTTTTTTGTTCGCGATCTAAAGCTTCGACTGGTAATTTCGCGCCGGTTTTCATTTTCGCCAGCAGCGGCGGCAGGCTATCTTCGGGGAGCGTGAAAACGACAGCGATCGGCTGTACCTGCGTGATGACCACGAGTCCGTTGGTATCGGAGGCGTGAACCATATTGCCAACGTCGACTAAGCGGAGGCCCAGCCGACCGCTGATCGGGGCGGTGATGTGGCAGTAGGTGAGCTGGAGCTTAGCATTGTCGACCTGTCCTTGATCCGCTCTGACCACCCCTTCGTACTGACGCACTAGTGACTCTTGCGTGTCGAGTTGTTGCTTGGGAACGGAGTCTTGGGAAAACAGTACGCGGTAGCGTTCCAAATCGAGTTTGGCGTTGACCAATAAAGCCTGATCCCGCGCCATCTGGCCTTCGGCTTGAGCGAGCTGGACTTCAAACGGCCGCGGATCGATCTCGGCAAGCAGTTGGCCGGTAGAAACCGCCTGTCCTTCTTGAAACAGCACCTTGATAAGCTGCCCATCGACGCGGCTCTTTACCGTGATTGTGTTATAGGGCACGACCGAGCCAAGTCCGTTCAGGTAAACTTTCATGTCGCCGGTTTTTGTCACAGCCGTCACCACCGGAATCTCTTGCGGGCGGGTTGCGGACCGACGGCTGGTTGATCCAGATTGGGCATCCCCAGAGCGCGCGCGCCGCAAATAGATCGCCGCGACCACTAAGATCAACGCCAGCAGGCCGATCAACCAGCGTTTGTGTTGCCGCGCAAAGATTCTCATGATGCTCTCACAGGTGCTGGTTGGTCTACCCTAACGACCACCGTCTTTCGGTTGCTCGATCTTACGGCCGTCATGTTGACTGCTATTTTTGACAGCCTGATCCGTTCGATCCCCGGCTGATCGCCGTGTTTGCGCTTTTTTGCGCGTCGCCATGGCTAATTTTTTGGATCCTTCTGTCTGGCGAGATTCACCATTGCGACTCGCTTTCCATTGAGCATACTCCTTGATCGCGCTCAGAGAAAAATCGCTGATGTGAGTCACCAGTTTCTCAATTTCGTCCGGACTGTATTTCTGTTCAGGATAGAGTCGCCGGATTACGCTCCGGGCGTGATAGTAGTAGACGCATTGGCTGATAATACTCAGCGTGCACAGGCGCACGGACTCGTTGCTCGCTGCTGAACCAAGTAATTCCCGAACAATGGAGGCCAATCCTTTATGAAGGGGCCGGGCCGCTTCCTTCACCAGCGTATTGAAGGCACGAGTTGGTTCGACGATTTCCCGCGCCATGATTTTTGTGTGCCAACCCGGGCGCCCCTCGTCAAAAACGCGATGTATCAACGATCGCACATAAGCGCAAAGTCTTTGCTCGGCCCCCGCTTGCGCTGCCAGACCCAGATTCGAAGGGTATTTTTCTGCTTGAGCACTGGGTACGGACCGGAGAACCGCCATGTATAGGGCTTCTTTGTCGCCGAAGTGATAATTGATAGCGGCTAGGTTGGCGCCGGCCTTTTGAGAGATCTGCCGAACGGTAGCCGCTCGATAGCCGTATTCGGCAAAGATCTCACCGGCGGCTTCCAACAGCCGCTTTTTTGTCTCTATGCTTCTTATGTTGGAAATGTGCGCGGGTTCGGCTCGTACCACTTTAAACATATAATTCAATCACCTGTATTAAACAAATGTATGACATACCATAACGCGCAATTTCGGCGCGATCAATCGCGTAAGGTCAGCTATTTTTTTGGTTGACACCATAATCAAACCCGATCGACGACGCCGCGCCAAGGCTAGTTATAGCTCATGGTGAACAGGCTCAGTGAGTTTTGCCGTGATCGCGGCGACCTGAACGGTCTTCGAAGTGCTCGAGCTCTGGCCATAGTTTCAGGGAAATGGGCAAGCATGATGCCAGCCGTTAGGAGATCGGTCGCGCATATTGCGCGGGCAATAACTTCTTTGCAATCAGACAAACGGAGCGCCGCCCGTCCGGGTCGTGGCATGAATGTGCGTGAGGTGTGGCATTTTGGCGAGACCGGCGCGGCGGCCGTTAAACTGCTTCAAACAATTTCTTCTGAGCAACTTCTTCGTCGTAGTTAATCGCAGTCCGACTGTTTTCTTAGGCATTGCGAGTCTATGAGCGCAATTCCGAAACAGACAACAACAGAACGGTCCTACGACCAGTAGGTGTCTGTGGTCGAGTGGAAAGATAGCAGATGAAGTGCCTCAGAATTGCTCTCTGCAGAGATATCGTAATTTCGAATCACGAACGAACTTGCTTGCATCACCAGTGGGCATGTCCATTGCTCTTCAGTGCTCGACAGGATGACGCCATCGAAAGGAGGTCGAAAGATGCCGTTCAAGAACAACATCAAGACCCGCAGGCAAACTTAACCTTTGTCGAAACAGTGCGCGTTGAAAGTCTTAGCTTATCTACCAATCGATGCAGGTTCAAATTTCAGTCGAATTAAGGAGAAATATGAAAAAAGTAGGTTCAACAATTTCGGCACTTGTCTTAGTGGGTTCGTTGGTCGGAAGCGCGTATGCGATGGATAATAATGTTTCCTCATCCGAAAGGGCAGAGAGTTATTGTCACATGAAATTCCCGGCCATTCGCCCAAAAACTCTCGCAACCGGGGAACCGCAGACCAAAAGCAGTAGCAGTGGCGACGTGATCGACTACTACGGCGCATGTAACGAAAGACCAACGGGTCAGGATCAGGTCGTTGAACAAAAACACGACGAAGAATTCAGCTTCGGCCGTAATTACGAGGACGGTGATTAAGCTTGGCGCTGCGGGGCTGGGGTGCCCAGGCCCGCAAATTCAAATCCGTGGGTCCGCTTTAGGCACATCCGCGCTGGAAGATCGAGGGATCTTCGGCGCGGATGGTTTGTCGCGTTTCGAATAGGGTCTTGCTTTAGGACAGGCGCACAGACGCCTTATGCGCGATGTGAAAACCAGAGCTCTGGAGACGAGGCTGCGCTGCCGGATTGTGGCACCCGCGAGTCCCAACTTCGTAGCACGCATTATAACAGCGGCTGCGGCGATGAAGCAGATCAAACGCGCGCGCCTGATCGGCCAAAATCCGTCATTCCTCCCAGTTGTTTGCCCGGGCAAAAAACCGCAGCGCCAGATCTAGAAAGCGATAACAGGAATCTTCGCTAAAGGGTCGGACCTCGTACCGCTAGCTCGATCGTCCGCAATAGACGGTCGGCGGTGAAAGGTTTGGACAGAAAAAAAATCCCCTTGCGCGCGGCATCGTCGCGCAGACTCTCGTCGGCGAAAGCGGAAATCAAAATAACTTTAATGTCAGGAAAGTCCTCTCTCATTGCGTCTGCCAGTTCAGTGCCTAAGATGAGCGGCATGCGCACGTCGATGATGCAAAGATCGTAAGCATGCTTGGAAATCATCTCGTAACCTACCAAGCCGTTGGTTGTCCAGTTTGTGCCAGCGCCCCAGTCTTCGATGATTTCGACCAATAACCGGCAAAAAATTTCATCGTCATCGATAACAAGAATTTCCATGAAAACACCTGCGGGGAAATAGCAGCAAACCCGGTGCCGTAAGGAGATCGCTGCTCGTAAGACCGCCGTTTACGCGCGACGGGAGCCGAACTCAGTCTTGACTCGAGCTCGGGCCGATTTTATATCGCGCCAACATTCTGTAGAGAGAGCGGCGATCGACATTCAGAATTCTCGCGGTTGCGGAGACGTTTCCGTTCGTGATTTGCAGAACATGATGCACGTAGCGCTTTTTCATCTCTTCAAGAGTCGGCTGATCGGGGAAATTGAAGTGCGAAGGTGCGGTTTGATTCGACGAAAACTGATAAGCGCGTTGCTCGCGCACCTCGCGGGGCAGATCTTCCGGCATCAAAACCGGCTGGTACGAGAGCGCTACAGCCTGCTCAATGGCATGCTCGAGCTCCCGAATATTGCCCGGCCAGCGATAAGTCGTTAGAAGCTCCATAGCCTTTTCGGAGATCGCCGAGACCGATTTGTCGGTTTCTTTGCTGTAATGATTTAGAAAATGGCGTGCCAACAGGGGAATATCGTCCGTACGTTCATGCAAGGGCGGAAGCCGGATGGAAACCACGTCCAGGCGGTAATAGAGGTCTTGCCGGAAATGTCCTTCAGCAACAGCTTGGGGCAAGTCCTGATTGGTGGCCGCAACCACGCGCACGTCGACCGGAAGCCATTCTTTGCCGCCGACTCGGCGAATCTCATGCTCCTGGAGGACGCGCATTAAGCGTGCTTGCATATTCAAGCTAATGCCGCCAATCTCATCGAGAAAACAGGTGCCGCCCTGCGCTTCCTCAAAAACGCCCTTCTTATCTGCGACCGCGCCGGTGAACGATCCACGGACATGACCGAACAGCTCGCTTTCAAGAAGGGTTTCCGTCAGCGCGCCACAATCCACCGCCACAAAAGCCTGATTTGCGCGTGGGCTGTGTTCGTGGATGGCGCGCGCAATGAGTTCCTTGCCCGTACCACTTTCGCCGAGGATCAACACCGTGCTCTTTGTCGGCGCGACCCGCGCCACGGTCTTGTAAACGCCGACCATGGCCGCGCTCTTGCCGATAATTTTGCCGAGTTCCAAGGGGTATTCGTCGTCTTGGTTCGCCTGTTTCTCCGCTCGGTGTTGCAGCGAGCGCTGCGCGAGAGCGCGTGACAGGATGCTTTTGATCTCCGCTAAATTCATCGGCTTGGAAATGAAATCGAAGGCGCCCTCGTGAATGGCTTCAACTGCGGTATCGATGGAACCGAACGCGGTCATTACGACGATCGGGAGCTCGGGGAATTTGTTGTGAGCGATGCGTGTCACTTCCAAGCCGCTCGTTCCAGGCATGCGTACATCGATGAGCAATAAGTCGTAACTATCAGCCTCAAGGCGCGCGAGGGCCGCATCGCCTGAAGTTACCTGCTCGACACTGAACCCATCCGATTCCAGCGTTTCAGCAAAAAGTTGGCAACTGACTTCATCATCGTCCACGATCAAGATTCGCGCGCTCATGATCCTCCTCGGTGCCAGGCGCGGTCGGCCGCCGCGTGTCAACCGGCAAATAAATGCTTACGAGGGTTCCTCGTCCGACGGAACTTTCAACAGCAATCGTACCGCCGTGAGCTCGGACGATTTCCTGGCAAATCACCAATCCCAGCCCGGTACCTCTGCCAGGAGGTTTGGTAGTGACGAACAGGTCGAAGATTCTGGGCAACAATTCCGGTGCGATACCTGCGCCGGTATCGGCGATTTCAATGAGAATGCCGTCCGGCTTGGGTGTTGGCGAGCACGCCTTGGTAGAAATTTGGATCGCGCCGTCTTTCTCACAAGCATAGAGGGCGTTGTCCAACAAATTGATCAACACGCGTTGAAGGGAATCGCTGTTGCCGTAGATCACCGGAGCAGCATCACTGCAGTTCGAGGTCACTTCAATAGCGCGCTCGTCAAAAATCGGCTGCAATAACGTCAATGTATCGCGGACAAGATCATTGATCAGCACGGCACGTTTCGGCGCCGTCCCACGGGTTTGTAAAAGGTAATGTTGAATGATTTCGCCCATCCGATTGATTTGCGTTTCTATGATCGAGAGGCGGCGCCTGGCGCGTTCGGTCAAATTTTCCTGAGCGAGGAGTTGCGCATACCCAAGCACGGAGT
This sequence comes from Binatia bacterium, assembly GCA_036558765.1. Lineage (GTDB taxonomy): Bacteria > Desulfobacterota > Binatia > UBA9968 > UBA9968 > DP-20. The sequence continues at coordinate 11,014 of DATBEY010000380.1, forward strand.
TCAGTGGCGTGCCCAAATCGTGCGCAATTTTCCCAGCCATTCGTCCGAGTGTTGCCAGGCGCTCAACGCGGCCAAGCTCAAGCTGCAAGCGCAAGAGTTCTGTTTCGGCCTTCTTGCGCTCGATGATTTCGGCTCTCATGGCGTCGTTGGCCTGGGCCAACTCCGCGGTGCGTTCTCGGACGCGCTGATCGAGCTCATCGTGAGCTTCTCGCAAGGCTTGTTCGGCCCGTTTTCGAGCATTGGTGAGATAACTGGTTAAAGCAGCGATTGCTGTGAATACGCCCAATCGCAAAAATGCGTGCCAGTCTAGCGTGATGAAGTACTTAGAGATGAAAAAATATTCGAGGGATACGGCGGAAAGAACAGTAGCGACAAGTCCTGCGCCAAGACCGCCATACCAGGAGCTTAGCATCACCGCGATAAAAAATAGTGAGAAATGGCTAGGATCGGCGCGCGCCGGAATCAACTTCGCGATTGACAACGCTAAGCCGGGTAGAACCGCGGCGACTCCATATCGAAGCACCGCGGGCCGATCTTTGATCATGGTGCGCTTACACCAATCGGCAGAATTCCACGTCATGTTGAAACCAGCAAATTATGGCCGCGGCAACATCCATTCCTCAGGAAGCCAGTAGTGCTCCACATGCCGCTGGCCCATACCCCCGTGCGGCATCGATCTAACACAGTATTTCAACTTTCATTCCGAAGCAGAAGGGCCGATCTTTGCTTTATTGTTGTGCTTAAATCACAGAGTTCAAGTCGAAGCGTGCAGGGCCGCCACACCGTTTTTCCTAAATGCCGCAGGCAGCGGCTTTGAAGTCCGCATCAAACCGTAAATATCTGTGCTGCGGAATTGCTGCTCATCGCCAAGGCGGTTGGGGGCGAGAAATGACGACAATGTACGGCAAGTAGTCCCTGCCATAACGCGATGTCCGCGGCTAATTCGTTTTTCGGCCGGTTTGACAATTTTGTTGTTGGTGAGACCCCTAGCACCAGGCGAATGTGGCCTAAGCAGTTGAATTTGCATGGACTTGATCCATGGGTGATTGGCATGCGAAGTGCGATGTCGAGCGGCAATGGTTCTTTTTGATTCTGCTGCCGAATCCCATCCTTCCGAAGTTACTCACGAGCCCTCCGAATCCACACCGGTCGGCATTAAGTCATGGTGGGGAAAGCTTCACTCGGACGGATTGGGTAGTGAAACGGTTTTAGACAGCCAAAGGGATTCCATCATCAGCCTTCAATGGCTGGTCGCGATTGCAATCTGCTATCTCGTCTTCGTGGTGCAAGACTGGAATCTAATCAATCCTCCAGCGGGTCTACTGATCATTATCTGCCTCGCATCGGGTGTTGGCGTGCAGCGCATCCCCAAAGGCCTGTTCGCCAACCCTTACGTGAAGCCAGGCCTTCTCGTTTTCGATTCATTGCTCGTCATTTGTGCGATATTCCTGCGCGAGCAAACCCCTTGGGATTTGCTCATGCTGTTCTTTTTCTGCGTTTTTATCGCCGCAATTGGAGAAAACCTGATTCAGGTAAGCATCGGCTCTCTACTCCTCAGTCTAGTTTTTTTGCTATTCGTTTCGCCGAATGCCCAGCGAGCGTTGAGCATCAGTCCGGATTTCATTATTCGCGTCCCTTTCATATTCGGTATCTCGCTTTTTTATGGGTACATGAGCAGTCAAGTTAAACACGAAAAAAAACGACTGGAGCAGGTGGAAGAAGCCGTTCGATTGAAACGCCAATTCGCTTCTGCCCTGGCACACGATATCAAGACGCCGCTTAACGTTATCCTCGGCCATGCGGAACTTCTCGCGGGTGACTACGGACAGATGGAAGATGCCAGTGAACGGCTAAGCTCTATTAAACGAATTCGGCAAAATATCCAGCAAATCGTGGATCTCGTCACGGATTTCTTGGCCGTATCCAAGTTGGAGGCCTTCGGCGTACGTACCGTTGGAAACTTGGTTCAAATGAACGAAGTGACGCAAGAAGTTGTCGGACAGCAGATGATTACAGCCCGAAATAAAAAGATCAGCTTAATCATCGACCTTGATGAAAACCAAAAACCAGTGATAGGTGAGAGAACTCAACTACAACGAGCCTTATGGAATTTGATTGGCAATGCGATTAAATTCACACCGAGCGGCGGTACTGTTAGTGTTACATCCCGAACCGTGAAAAAGGAGGTCTGTATTGAGGTCAAAGATACAGGCCCGGGAATCAGCAGTGAAGATCTGCCCCGTCTCTTCTCTGAATTCAAACGTCTTAAAGCAACAGCGCACACCGAAGGGACCGGCTTGGGCCTATTTATTGTGAAAACGATTATTGAAGCTCATAACGGCCGGGTCGCCGTAGCAAGTCAGGAAGGCGTCGGAACGCAATTTACGATTTTTCTGCCCGCCTCCAAGGATCCACCTTCTAAAACTCAAGGGGTCGCCTTGACACACAGAGTCGAGACGGAAGCGGTTGCAAATCGAGCTGCCTAAGATTGCGCTGCTATCGCAAACAGCCGCGGCCCAAGCACGTTGGCAGATCGCGATTTGTTTAACCGATTTTCCCAACGCCGCCTGATTCATTGAACCAACCGCCGTGGGTTATCAAAACAATCCCGGCTCAAGCCAAGTTCGGTTGTATGCGGCGCATCGCCGTACGTAGTTGCACAACGGCGTGTGCACAACAAAGAGCATCGCTACCCGGAACTCAAAAAGACGCACACACTTTCGCCCAGTGCGCCGTGGCACCTTTTTTGTTCTGTCAGTCGGCGGTAACTCCGGTGACGCTG
>DATBEY010000381.1:0-7743 GCA_036558765.1 Binatia bacterium
AAAAATTATAGCCTCTGTTAAAAAGACCGCTTGGTGAGATCGCGCAGAGTCGCGCGCCATTTCTCCTCGAGCTTATCGATCTGCTCGGCGCTCAACCCCTGCTCTGGATACCAACGCTTGAAGCCGTAATCCTTGGTCGGATTGCCGTATTCGTATTGTTCGAGAACTTTTTGTCCGCCTGCGCCGAGGATAAAATCGGCGAGCAGCAAGGCTGCATGAGGGTGTGGCGCTTTACCTGAGACGGCGGTGGACCCGGAGTTGGCGGGCACGACATCCATCGGAATCCATTCGATCGGCGCACCGGCTTTCAGGGAAACTTCGACGTGATTGCGAAAGATTGTCGGTGAAACGCCGACTTCGCCTGAAATCACGAGGTCGAGCAAGGCACGGCCGGAAACGTTGTGAATTGCCGGATTCTGAGTTTTGAGTTTTTTGACGTACTCTTCGCCTTTGAACTTAAGCATTGCGCCTATCACGGTTACACCGGTGTCGCTGCCGGCAAAGGCAATTTTGTCCTTCAACTCCGGGCGCAATAAGCCGTCATAGTTTCGCGGCGCCAGCTTAGAGGCGATCGAATTTTTATTGTAGGCGAGACCGATGTGGGATTCGCGATCGATCGCCCAAAAGACTAAACCCTTACCGGTTTTTTCTTTCGTATTGTCCGGAAACTTTGCCTGCGTCGGAAAATAATAGGGCACCAGCATTGAATTCTCTTTGAGAAGTTTCAAGAGCGGAATCGTAGTTTCGATGGTGTCGACGATGTAGCGCTGTGCCTGGGATTCTGCGGTGATTCTTGCGCTCATTTCCTGGCGCGTCGCCCGATAGGATTCGACTTTGACTCCGGGATATTTAGTTTCAAATGCGGCGGCGAGTTGCTTGTAAGATTCGCCGGCGAGAGATGTGTACCAGGTAATCTTGCCTTCGCTTTTTGCGCCGTCGTATAAAACCTTCTCCCGGTCCGGCTTGTTGTACGCAGCAAGCTGTTCGATTGAAATCGGTTTGGAAGTTTGCGCCGAAACCGAAGAAACCAGAGCTAGTGCGAATAGTAGGACACTAAAAACGGACTTCATTATCTACCCTCCGTGATTGCGTACTGGTATTCCTAGTCGTCCTGATAGAGTCCAAAACGCATTAAATGATTTACTTTTCTTTGTCGTCATGCCGGTAAAAACCGGCATCCTGAACGAAACCCTGCTTTCCGGGTCGCGCCAGCTATCGCCAGCTCGCCCGGAATGACGGTGCGTTTATTGCCCTGCTTCCAGATCCTCAGTAGCCCGTTTCCATGAGTTGGTTATAAAAGAGCTTGTAGAACTGTTTTAAGCGCTCGGGCCGGGTGTAATGGGCAAATTCCGCCGGAACTTCGAATTCGTTTTCAATCTGCTCGAGACTCTTTCCCGCGGCGATCATTTTCGCGATCTCGTCGCGCATGACTACAAAATAGCGCTTTTGCTCCTCGAGGTCTTTGACGCCGCGTCCGATGTGAGCGGGTCCGTGGCCCGGGACATAGGTTTCCACCGAGAGATCTCGCACCATGATATTGTCGAGAATCTGCAGCCAACCTTTGACATTGGAATAAAAAACCCCGGCTGATTCGCCCTGTCCCGGATGAATTTCGGTATCGAGAAGGTCGCCCATGAGAAACACGCGCTTCTGCGGGATATAGACGGTGAGGTCGCCGGTGCTGTGGCCGCGACCTTCAGGCGTGATCTGGAAAGTAAGACCGCCGAAGTAGAGGGTCATCGGCCCGTCGATGGCGATATTGGGTTGCATCGGCTCACCCTGCTTGTAAGCCGCATAGCGCGGATCGTTCGATTTTTTGCGCTGCAAGAATTCTGCGCGTTCTTGCATTTGCAGATCGTGCGCTTGATTCTTGGTTGCGATCCACGCTGGCGCATCTTCGCGGAAGTGCCATGCTCCGGAGGCGTGATCGCCGGCGCTGTGCGACGAGATTAGATACTTGACCTTCTTGTCGGTCTGCTTACGGATAAAAGCGAGGGTTTGATCGGCATTGTCTATGGCAAAATCGAAAACCAGCACGCCGTCAGAGCTAAAAACCGCAGTCGAGTTGCCCGATCCTCGGGAATGCTGCAGCATGTAAACGCCGTCGGTAATTTTTACGGGTGTCATGCGATCCGGCGCCGCGGCGCCTGTCGTCAGCGACGAGATAAAAACCAGCGCGAATACCAGTTGTTTTCTCATCCGGTTGTCCCCTCGAGATTTTATGAGGTTAGGCGCAGAGACTTAGCCATCTCGACGGTACGGCGCGCGCGTTCGACAATGGGCCGATCGATCAGCTGGCCGCCAAACGCGATTGAGCCATCGCCACGTGCATTGGCCTCTTCAAACGCCTGCAACACTCTTTGGCAGTAATCGATTTCCTCCGCGGTGGGGCTGAAGGTTTGATTGATCGCCTGGATTTGTGCCGGGTGAATGCACGACATGCCGGAAAATCCCAACTGGCGCGACTGTTTCGCGAATCCGAGGAGCCCTTGAGTGTCGTTGAGATCCACCCAAACGCCGTCCACCGCCTGGACATGCGCCGAAGCTGCGGCGATGACCAGCGCGGAGCGGGCATAGATCAAATCGCGCGCTTCCCCTTCGCGCACGGCGGGTAAGCCGATCTCGCGACCAAAATCCTCCGCGCCGAACATCAACCCGATGACACGAGACGAACTCGCCGCGATGGCCGGCGCGTTGAGCAGTCCCTTGGGGCTCTCGATGGCAACGAGGAGTTTGATAGCGCCGACGGGCATCCTCAGTTTGGATTCGCGATCGGTCAAGATCGCGTCGACTTTGCGCGCTTCGGCCACAGTGTCCACTTTCGGTAACACCAAACCTTCCAACCCGCGCCGGACAACGGCATCGAGGTCGGCGTCCATGCGTGCATGACCGATGGCATTGATGCGCACATAACGTGCCGGTGTACCCGACGCTTTGTCGCGGCCCAGCGAGTCGGCGATGTTTTTTCGGGCTGCATCTTTTTCGTTGGGCGCCACGCCATCTTCGATATCGAGCATGATCGCGTCGGCGTCGAGGCTGAGCGCCTTGTCGATCATGCGCTGCCGATGCCCGGGCACGAACATCCAAGAACGTAGTAATTCCATAGTCGACTCCTCGCATCTGATTACCTGAAGGTCGAACAAATGTCTAATCTGATACCTTTCAAAATGGCTTGCGTCTGAATGATGCGTCACAAAATAACTGGCGCAACTAACATTGAATTCCCCTCTTTCCCGCTGGGATGGAAAGTCGACGCGTAGTTTTATTCTGCGATCCCCAACAACGTGAGAGATCCTTCGCCATGCGCTTGAACGCGTGCAATTTTTAGCGAATAAGTGAAAAGATATGAAGCTTAGCACGGTCAAGCTGCTGATGCCGATGGTCGCAGTTTCAATCCAAGCGAACTCGGCAACAACCGTTATCCCGCCTTATCTCGATCATATGCAGATTCCGGTCGCGTTGATCGGCACGTTGATTTCCCTCGGGCCGGTGCTGGCGCTGCTCTCAAGGCTGCCCGTGGGTATGGCGTACAACCATCAGCGCGCACGACTCGTCGTGTCTGCCGCGATGATCGCCATGGGCCTGACGAATTACCTTTATAGCTTCGCTACTAGTCCGATGATGTTCGCCGTCGTCCAAGGCATCAATGGCTTTGCGTATGGCGCGCTCACGACACTGTACATGGCATTTTACGTTGATTCACTGGCACCGGACGAGAATCGCAATCACGCCATGGGCTACTATGTCGGCAGCCTGGCAATGGGATATTCGACAGGAAATTTTTTTGGCGGGCTGGTGGCGGACCATTGGGGTTACGCTGCGACGTTTCAGCTCGGAGCGTTGCTATCGCTGCTCGCCGTCGGTTTGCTCTGGCTTTTTCATATGCCAATCCATGCGGTCAAAGCGAGAGCGGTCAAATCCACTGGCAAACTGAGTTGGGGAGAATCGCTCAAAGCGCTGTTTGAGCCTGAACTCGCGACAGTCGTGATTGTCGCGTTGTTTCTTAACGTGGTGCATCAAATGGGCAGTGTGTTTATTTCGCTTTACGGCTTATCGGTCGGTATGACGCTGACGCAAGTGGGCATCGTTCGCGCCGCTTACGCCGGTTGCAACGCGGTGACTCGCCCCATCAGTGGGCACGTCGTGAACCGACTGGGTCACAAAGGTTTGTCTTATTTTGGCCTGCCTCTCCAATCGTTGATCCTGACGCTGGTACCCCTGTTCACCACGTTCGGCACAGTCTTGCCTGTATATGTCTGCTCCGGTTTGTTGCGGGCGATTGTCATCGTCGCCAATGCCGTGGGATTAGTGCAGGACGTGCCGGAGTCGCGTGTCCGCCGCGGTTTGGCATCGGCCGTTTACAATGCTGCAGGCGATCTCGGCAATATTCTCGGTCCTTCGATTGGCGGATTGATTGCCCAGGCGACCGGCGTCGCGAGCGTGTTCGTGGTCGGCTCGCTGGGCTCGACGGCGCTCTTTTTTGTCTTTGTGCTCTTGCTGCGGCGCTTAAAGCAGCCGGGAACGGAAACCGTTCCGTCGGGAGCGTAAGATTTGCTGGCCGAATGGGGTAGGAGCGGCGCCAGACGCGAGAGGCTAGGGGCTTGGACTCTAGCCTTATCAGTATGACTTCGGCATTCCCAACACGTGTTGACCCAAATACGCCAGCACCAAATTATTGCTCACCGGCGCTATTGTCAGCAGGCGCGTCTCGCGAAATTTTCTTTCGACATCGTATTCTGCGGCGAAGCCGTAGCCACCGTGAGTCGTGAGACAGGCATTCGCGGCTTCCCAGGCCGCTTCGGATGCCAAGTACTTGGCGAGATTTGCCTCGGCGCCGCATTTCTCTTTGCGATCGAATTTAGTCGCCGCCTGATAGCGGACGAGATCTGCTGCCTCGATGTTGGCGTACGCTTTCGCAATGGGAAACTGGACGCCTTGGTTCGAACCGATGGGGCGCCCGAACACGACTCGCTGACTCGCGTAGCGCGCAGCGCGTTCGACAAACCACCGGCCATCGCCAATGGCCTCAGCGGCGACAAGTATCCGCTCGGCGTTCCATCCGTCGATGATGTAGCTAAACCCCATGCCTTCCTGACCGATCAAATTCTCGATTGGAACCTCGACATTGTCGAAAAAGAGCGCGTTGGTATGATGATTGATCATTAGATCGAGCGGCTTGACCTCAAGTTTTCCTTCAGCTTCGCGAAGATCGACGATAAAGACCGAGAGGCCACGGGTTTTGTCTTGCAGCTCGTCGTACGGCGTCGTCCGAGCCAGTAACAGCATGAGATCCGACTGCAGGACGCGGGAAATAAAAATCTTCTGGCCATTGATCAGATATTTGTCGCCGTGACGCCTTGCGGTAGTTTCTATTTTAGTGCTTTCCGAGCCGGCATTCGGTTCCGTTACACCGAAGGCCTGCAGACGCAGTTCACCCGTGGCGATTTTTGGCAGATAGCGTTTTTTCTGTTCCTCATTCCCATGACGGAGCAGCGTTCCCATGGTGTACATCTGCGCGTGACAAGCGGTGGCAACGCCGCCGGAACGATTAATTTCCTCGAGAATGATGCTCGCCTCGGTGATGCCGAGACCGGTGCCGCCGTATTCCTCCGGAATCAATGCCGCGAGCCAGCCGAGCTCTGAGAGCTTGCGCACGAACGCTTCCGGATAGGCTTTGTCATGATCGACTTCACGCCAGTAGCCGTCGGGAAATTCTTTACAGACTCTTCGAATCTCGTCGCGGATCTGTTCCTGCTCGACGGTCAGGTTGAAATCCATCATTTCCTCCGATAATTACGGGCTAGTATACGCCGATCCAGCGAAGCGATTCCAGGCGGGCTGCGCGAATCATTTGCCAGCAGTACAAAACGCCGCTGGAATCAAACCTGCCCGTGATCCTCTCTCAACTCGCTGAGAGATGAAGCGGAGTCGTAGACACAGAAGTCAAGGACGGATCGGAAAAGGGAGACCGTTATGGGCGTAAAACCTGGCTGGGAAGGCCGTTATTTCGAAGACTTCGAAGTCGGTGATATTTATCGATGCCGTCTGGGGCGGACAGTCACGGAAGCCGACAATATCTGGTTTACGCTACTCACCAACAACACCAACCAAATTCATTTCAACAACGAGTACGGCAAGCGCACAGAGTTCGGCAAGTGTTTGATCAACAGCGCGCTGACCTTGGCGATCGTCGCGGGCATGGGCGTCGCCGACGTCAGCGAAAACGGTTTCGCTCTCGGATGGGACGAGATCAAACTGCCCAATCCGCTCTTTGCCGGCGATACGCTATATTCGGAATCCGAAGTTCTGGAAAAGCGCGAATCCAAATCAAAACCGCAATGGGGCATCATCAAAGTGCGCACGCGAGGGATACAGCAGGAGGGCAAGGTCGTGATCGACTACGCACGCAGCGTGATGGTCTGGAAAAAGGCGCACGCACCGAAAACGGATCTATTTCCTGAGATCAAAGAAGACCGGAAATGACAAGCACAAACTGGCGGCCGTTCGGAACAAAACGAACCAGGAGTGAGATGCTTCGCGTAGCTCAGCATGATGTGCGTGTGATTGTCATCCGCAACGAAGTGAAGATGTTTTTTCGCAACTCTGATCTGTGGAAGGTGCATGAGCGATAATAAACCCCATCGTGCACTGGATGGAGTGAAGCTCCTGGCTTTCGAGCAAGTCTTGTCGGGGCCGTTTGCCACGTGCTTGCTCGCCGACATGGGCGCGGAAGTCATCAAGGTCGAGCGACCGGGTAGCGGCGATGTTATTCGATCGTGGGATTCGGTCGTGAAAGGATTGTCTTCCGGATACGTCTGGCTGAACCGCAACAAACGCAGTCTCACCGTTGATGTCAAGAAAGATCAGGGCCGGGAAATTCTCCAACGACTCGCAAAAAGTGCAGATATTTTCTTTGAAAACTATGCGCCCGGCGTCGCTGCACGACTTGGACTAGGCTATGAAAAATTGCGCGAGCTCAATCCTCGGCTGATCTATTGCTCGCTTTCCGGCTATGGGCAGGACGGACCTTATCGCGACGTCAAAGCTTATGATCTGTTGATTCAAGGTGAGGGTGGAATTATCGCGACCACGGGCTATCCCGACAAGCCCGCGCGCGCCGGAATCGCAATTGCAGATATCGCGTCGGGCATGTACGCGGCTATCGGGATTCTGCTCGCGCTCTATCAGAGGGAAAAAACCGGGGAAGGCCAGCTTATCGACGTTTCTATGCTCGATGCGATTGTCTCGTGGCTCGGTTATTTTCCGCACCACTACTGGCATGCCGGGGAAGAGCCGACGCGGGTCGGCATGCGGCATCATTACGTGACGCCCTACGGACCCTATCTTGCCGGCGACGGCGAGTACGTCAATCTTGCCGTAGCGAGCGCGTCCGATTGGGAAATTTTCTGCAGGAAAGTCATTGAAAAACCGGAACTGCTTTCCGACCCGCGCTTTGCGACCGTCGAAGACCGGCGCAAGAATCGCGGCCTATTGGAAGAGACCATCGAAAGGATTTTTCTGGAGAAGGATCACCGACACTGGCTCGAGCAACTGAAGAAAGCCGAATTGCCCCATGGCATCGTGCGCGGTATTGCTCAAGTGCTCGCGCATCCGCAAGTGATCGCGCGCAAACTGATTCGCGAAGCGGAATCGCCCGTGGGAAAAGTACCGGTGATCGCTAACGCACTCAAAATGTCGCGCAGCGAGGCGCGCTACGATCCGATTCCTAGTTTGGGCGGGGAC
>DATBEY010000382.1:0-8837 GCA_036558765.1 Binatia bacterium
TATCTGGCGGAACTCGACGATTGGATCGCGCGCTGGGAGAAATTGGCCGCGCCGTTGCGTGGGACCAAATATGTCGAGTACCATCCCGAATGGATCTACTTTGCCGATCGCTTTGGCATGACGCGCGTCGGTAGCGTCGAACTTAAACCCGGTATAGAGCCGACACCGAATCACATTGTCGAGTTGGTGCAAAGAATTAAGCAAGAAAAACCCCAGCTACTTTTATATGGCGCCCAGAATCCCCGCATCCCGGAGCAGATCGCGGCGGAGACCGGCATCAAGCTTCTGCGTCTCTATAGCAATGCGGGCGGACGGCCGGAAACCGACACGTACATCAAATGGATTGATTACACGGTCCGCACGCTGGTTCAGACTGTTAACATCGGTTGATGTAAGCCCATTGAAGCGTTTTTGCAGGCCCACTGCGGCAACGTGCCAGCGCCGGTAGAAAGCTTCTGATGACCCGTCTGCTCTGGCTCTGCTTCTGCCTCTCCGGCGCCGCCGCGTTGGCATTGGAGATGTTGTGGATGCGTTCGGCCGGTCTCGTGCTCGGCGCGACTGCAATCACTGCAGCCACTGTTCTCGCTTGTTATTTCACGGGCTTGGGTCTTGGATCGAGCTATGCGCGCCGCAAGTCGACGCGGCCCGTATTTCGTTACGGATGTTGGGAACTCGGAGCAGCCGCCGGAGCGTTTTTCTCTCTCGTGGTTTTTTCTGCGCTTGCATGGGAGCCTGCTCAGGTTTGGCTTTCGACCGCTCCACCGGCAGGACGTGTTGCCGCGGTCCTGTTGGCAATTCTGCCGACTACATTTTGCCTTGGAGCGACCCTTCCGACCCTTGCGCAAGCGCTCGCCAGCATCGACACGATTGGTCGCCGTGCTAGCCTTCTTTACGCCGTCAACACGGTCGGCGGCGTGATTGGCGCGGCGGCGGCCGGCTTCGGCCTGCCGATCTGGATGGGCGTGCGCGCGAGTTACCTGGTCGCTGCCGGCGCGAGTTTGATGGCGGGACTATCCGCAATACTGATTGGCGATCGGAACAAGCCGCTTCCTGCAACCCGATCAGTTGGGACAGGCAAGATTTCTGTTTCGCGTGCCCGATTGCGCCTGATTGCAGCGGGAACCGGTGCGTTAGCTCTCGGCCTCGAAGTGCTCTGGACGCATCTGTTCGCTCAAGTGCTGCACAATTCCGTGTATTCTTTTACCGCGATCATCCTGGTGTTCCTCGTGGCGCTCGCCATCGGCGCCGCCCTGTTTGCAGCGATCCTGCGCATCGCTGAGGCAAAAGCCATCGCAGCTATAGCGCTAGTGATTGCCGCGGCTGCCAATGTTGGCGGTCTGTGGTTATTTGTCTATTTGACCGACGGGCTCAGTTATTTTGGCATGCGCAGCGGACTTTTGGAGTATTTGCTTCGGATCACGACACTTGCGGCCGTGACAATAGGTCCGTGCGCGATTGCGTCGGGAATGGTTTTGCCGGCGCTTTGGACCTCTTGGGATGAACCGACAAGCGTCGCGCTTCCGCTGGGAGATCTCTCCGCGGCGAGTCTTTTCGGCGGTGTTGTCGGTGCCGTAACGATCGGTTTCTTAGCTATCCCGATTATCGGCGTTCGCGGAACTTTGCTGGTTACGGCTGTCATCTACCTCGTTTTTGCCGATCTATTGGCGCCAGCACAGAGCAGATTCAAACCGTTCGTTTATGCCGTCCTACTTGCGATCGTGCTGGCTAATCCGGTGCGCGCTCCCGTTGTGTATTTCTTTTCCAAAGACGCTACGCTCCAGGCAATCCTCGAAGGACCGAGCGGGATTGTTACGGTCACGAAAGAAAATGGAAATCTTCAACTCCGGCAGGATAATTTTTATGTGCTGGGCAACAGCGTTAGGGCGACAGATGAGCGCCGTCAAGGGTTGATCCCGATCCTGCTCCATCCAAAACCACGCCATGTCTCTTTTGTCGGGCTAGCAACCGGCATCACTGCCAGCGCAGGTCCCGCATTAGGCGTCGAGAAGACGACGGTCATTGAACTCGTACCCGAAGTCGCGGCCGCGGCAGCGAGCCATTTTGCAAATTGGAATTCAAAGCTGCTCGAGCGCCCTGATGTGCGTCTTGTCCTCGACGACGGCCGCCGTTATTTGGCAGGCAGCCGTGACCGCTTCGATGTCATCGTGTCTGATCTGTTCGTGCCCTGGAATCCCGGTACTGGCAATCTATATGCGAGAGAGATGTATCAAACTGCTGCGCGGCGCCTCGAATCAGACGGATTATTTTGCCAGTGGCTGCCGCTCTATCAACTGACACGCGAACAGTTTGATATCATCGTGAGGACGTTTCTTTCGGTCTTCCCGCACGTGAGCCTCTGGAGAGATGATTTTTATGCAGAACTTCCGGTTGTTGGGCTGGTCGGTCAATTTACCCCGAAACCGCTTGATCTCACAGAGATTCAAGAGCGCGCGGTTCAGTTACCCGACTGGGCCAAGGATCCGCTCTTTTCAACTCGACAGGGCATTGCGATGCTCTATGTTGGGGACATCAGCGCAGTACCAGACCTGTTCGCTGCCGCGCCGATAAACACAGATAACCGCCCGCTCATCGAGTTCCTCGCTCCGCGGTTGACGCGCGTCAATTTGACCAAAAAATCGGATTGGTTCACCGGAGAATCCCTTGGTATTTTTTATGACAATCTGCAGTCGCGGTTGGCAAACATATCTGACCCTCTTATGCCCGCGGCGACTGAGGTCAACGCCGCTCGCCGTGCGGGCACCGCGCTCTATCATTACACGGTTGCGGTGGGCCGCCACCGCGATGCAGACGCCGCGCGCTATCAAGCAGAAGTAAGCAGATTAGTGCCTGAGTTTGTCTCGGCAGGCGCGGACAACGCCAAAACAAACCTGGATACGAGGGAACAACAAAGTCTTGTAACGCTTCGCCAGCAGCAAAAAATCCTTCTCCAGCAACTGGAACAAATGCAACGACGCCTCGACAAACTGTCTGGGGCGGAAAAAGACTCCGGCGATCGAGCGCACTAACCCGGGTTTTGATCCCATCACGGGAAAATCTCTCGCATCACCGTTTCGGCGACGATCACATTGGCTTGACCCGTCAGTACGACCCCGTAAACGGGAACTGGCCTGGAAGGGCGATGGACCTGCCATAGAACGGCGCCGGTCTTTGGATCAATGATCGTTGCATCCAGCGCCACGATCACGCCGTCGGCTTTCATGCCGCGACTGTCCGGAGTCGGCTCCCAGCGCCGCACTTCGATATAGAGAGCCGCTGCGTCGAGATTTGCTTCCCGTAGCATTTGCGCCGCCATCTCCGGACTAGAAGGGACACGATCCTTGATCGCTGCTTTGACGGCGCTGGAGCTGACGACTTCAAAGCCCTTCTCCGTAAGACGTATGCGGGCTTTGTCGGCAAGTAGATCGCCGATTGTTCTCGAGGGCAGACCCGCGAGCGCGCTGGACGCAACAGAGTCGGCGTCGGTCCAACCAGGCCGATATGGCGGCAAAACCGCGATTCGGCGCACGGTCTGTGGAAGAGGCGGAACCCTCGGTGGAGCGCAAGCGCTCAGCGCGAGTACCGCGCTGACAAATATACAAGCCGCTGGGAGCCTAAGGGTCATAGCCGAATCACTTCGTACATTTATAATGCCCTCTTTTATCTCAATCGCTTAGAGCAAAACGAATTCTCACTCCCAGCACGCATCATTCTGGCTACGAGAGTACGATGCGCCGAGCGCCGATAAAATGTTTAATATACCAGGATTGATTCAAATCGGTGATGATGACACGTCCGGCTTTCTTCTCGGCGTGAACAAATCGATGCTCGCCGACATAAACACCGACATGATCCGGTGTCATGCCGTCGGTGGAAAAAAATAAAAGATCACCCGCTTGAAGATTCTCGACGGTTACCTCCTGGCCGGCTCGGTATTGGTCACGCGCGGTTCTCGGCACTTCGATGTTCAGTTTGGCAAAGAGCGTTTTGATTAACCCCGAACAGTCCATACCGCGCCGCTCTGACATACCGCCCCAACGGTAAGGCAATCCTAAAAAATGGCGCGCCGCACTCGCCAACCGATCACGAATCGGGACACGAGCGATAGTGGGTTCTTCGGCAAAGTTCATCCCTTTCGAAGCCAGCAACAAGATCAACAGAAGGATAAAAATAAGCGCTTGTCTTTCCATTTCACCTCCGGAGAATCGGTCATCAAATATTCGTTAGTTCCTGGAAGACTGAGGCGATCGTACTGATAACCCGTCGGGCGACTGAACCATGGGGGCAATGGCCCCACGGCCGTCGAGTCCGAATGATTCAGTCGATCGAGTGATTGAAACCGAAGACGATATTAACGGGTCGGCGGCGCGCGACTCGGGCGGAAACTGGGAACAGCTTGTGAGACCAGCTGAGACTCGAAGAATTTCGCCAGCTTCACATAAATGGGCAAGGCCCAGTGAAATGCAGCTTTAGCTGTGCCGCTTTCCAGCCGTGTGCCGTGAAGACAGCTACAATCATTAGCAATATGGGAGTTTGCGGCTGCCGCGGGATGAAAATGTAACGGCAGGGAGAAGCACGAAATGGCTAGAACGATACCGACTGCGCGCCGACGCAAGGCGACACCCGATAAGATCCGGGCGAAAACCATAACCCCTGATACCCTTCGCGATCCCTACTTGTCAAACTGGAGATTTCCCGAGAACATTGCTTGACCGAGTTCGCCAGCCTCCAGGCATCGTGGAAATCCGTTTGCGCCTTTAAATACTGTTTGCCAGTGAGGTTAGCCCGTTGAATACAGCCGATAACCGTGCATCGAATGTGTAAACCTCCTGGCGGGATGGCCGTCTAAGGGCTTAGACCCAAGGAATCTTCAAGAATCCGGAGGACTTGGCTATGATTAAGGAAAATCGCTTTTTGCCGCGGGTCGGTTGGCATTGGTGGTTTTACTGGGACGTTAAAGACGCGCTAAAAGACTAACCGGCGGCGGACGTGACTGTGCGCGAACCGGCGGAGACCACTCCGTTTTTCGTCTTCGGCGCGGCAACACTACCACAGGACAGGAGCTCATCGGTGCGTGCCGGAGACGAGGAGTTGGTGGCGTCAGCCCAGGGGGGCAATCAGCAGGCTTTCGAGGAACTCGTGGAGCGTCACAAACAAAAGGCTTACCACATCGCCTTCGATTTCTGCCGCGACCGAGAGGACGCCAAGGATTTGTCTCAGGAGGCGTTTTTAAAAGCCTTCGTGAATCTCAAAAACTTCGATGGTCGTTCCAGTTTTTATACCTGGTTTTACCGCATCCTGGTAAATCTCTGTCTGGATTATAAACGGCGTCTAAAACGCAGCCCTACGGATTCCTTCGACGAAACTTTGGAGACTCAGATGGAACGATCGCATGAGCCGAACCGACCGCGCTCTCCGGACCAACAAGTGCTCGCCGGGCAAATTTCCCGGAAGGTGGACGCAGCGCTGCAAGCTCTGCCGGCAAGACAGCGCACCGCATTCCTCCTCAAGAACCATCAGGGTCTATCGATCAAGGAAATCGCCGAACTGATGCAAACGGCGGAAGGTACCGTCAAGGTTCATCTGCACCGTGCGGTGACGGCGCTCCGGCACAGTCTCGCGGAATTCGTTTAGGAGGATCAAATGGCAGGCCATGGTCCGTTGCTCTCCCCGTGCAAAAACCTCGAAGAAAATTTGGTGCTTTTTCACTATGGTGAATTGCCGACGCCCGAGCACTTGTCGCTTGAACAACATCTGAGCGGCTGCGCAAACTGCACCGCTTATTTGAAGGATTTGAGTGCGCTGATGCCGCTCACGATCAAAGCCGACGATCCACCCGAAACTTTTTGGCTGGACTATAACCGGGAGCTGCGCCACAAAATCGCTTCCGCGCGAGAGCAAAGTTGGTGGCCGGCGAAATTCGCAGCATTTTTTCAGCCACGCCTGCTAACAGCGTTCGGCGCAATTGCCGTCATTGCCGTGGCTTTGACGCTCACACTGGGGAAAGGCGTCTGGCAGAGCCGCGATCTGCCGCGCGACGATGAAGCTTTGATGGAGGTGCTGCCGATGGCGGAAGACTTGGATTTTTTCAAAACCATGGACGTGCTCGATAATTTGGATGTCTTGGAGTTCATGGCGACCCCCGAAGGCGCTGCATGAAGCTGCGCTACACAGGGGCGCCGCTAAGCTTGATCGGCTCACTCGTGCTTTGGCTTGGCTCAGCGGCGTTTGGCGCCAGCGCCGATTCCGGACCGCCGGACCGAGAAATGCTCCGCATGCTAGATCTTTTGCGGGATATGGAGATGATCAAACAAATTGACATGCTTCAGGATATGCGCAATTTGGCCCAGGACGAAGTTTCTGCCAAGACTGCTCCGGAGCGCAAGTCGGCACCAGCGAAACAAAAGGAGAGCGCGAAGTGAGCAACGACAAGGCAAAGAAGCGGGTAAAGAGCACGCTATTCTCTCTGTTCGCGCTCCTGCTCGTCGCTTCCGCGGCTTGGGCTCAATCCGGACCGCGCGCCGAGCAGCTTGCGCAAAGCGATCAGGAACGACTGGAGCGCTGGCAGCGAATGACGCCCGAACAGAAACAGGAACTGCGCGAGCGCTTCGAGCGTTGGAAAAATATGTCCCCCGCCGAAAAGAGTGAGCTGCAAAAAAAGTTTGATGACTGGCGGCGACTCTCACCGGAAGAAAAAGCCACGGCGCGACAGAACTTTGAGCGCTGGCAAAAACTGTCCCCCGAACAACGCCAAGGTCTGCAGGAACGTTGGCGCGAATGGCGCAACCTGCCGCCGGAGCGCCGCGAAGAATTGCGCCGGCGCCTGCAAGCATTTCGTGACTTGCCGCCCGAAAAAAGACAAGAGCTCCGCGAAAAGCTCAGGGAACGGCGTGAGCGATTGTCGCCGGAAGAAAAACAACAGGCACGTGAAAAAATGCGCGAGCGTTACGAACGCTTATCGCCGGAGGAAAAGCGGGAGATCAGAGAAAAGCTGCGGGAAATGAAACAACGGGGAGATTTCGAGGAAAGAAAAGCCTTGCGCGAACAGCTACGAGAGAAGCAGCCGCAATGAAACGAGAAGGATCGAATATGAGTGCGCCACTGACTGTCGAACAAAAAACCATCCACTTTCTCGATCGAACGAGCTTCGGTGTCACACCCGAAAGCGTTCAGCGGGTAAGCCGAATCGGCATGAGCGCCTACCTGGACGAGCAGCTCCAACCGGAAAAAATCTTCGATGACGTGGTCGAAGAGAAGGTCTCTGCCCTGAAAACCATTCGGCTTAACAGCGGCGAACTGTTCGACCTTTATCCCCCGCCGAAGGTCGCCAAAGAACGGGGCATGGCCGCCGATATGATGAAGGCGCCGCGTATGATCATCTACGAGCTACAGCAAGCGCGCTTGCTGCGTGCGGTGCAAAGCCAGCGGCAGCTCAACGAGCTCATGGTCGACTTCTGGAACAACCATTTCAACATTTTCGCCGCCAAAGGCGCCGACCGCTGGCTCACGACATCCTATGACCGCGACACAATCCGGCCGCACGCCCTCGGCAAGTTTCGAGATCTGCTGCTCGCCACCGCCAAGAGCCCGGCAATGCTATTTTACCTTGATAATTGGCTCAGTGTGAGCCCTACCGCGAGAATGCCGGCCAACGCGCGCCGGCGCGGCCTCAATGAAAATTACGGACGCGAGTTGATGGAACTGCATACTCTTGGGGTCGACGGCGGCTACACGCAGCAGGATGTGCGCGAAGTCGCGCGCTGTTTTACCGGCTGGACGCTTTTGCGGCCGCGCGGCGACGCCGAATTTCGTTTCGAGCCACGCCTGCACGATCCAGGCGAGAAAATCGTGCTGGGGAGACGCATCGCCGCTGGCGGCATCGAAGACGGTGTTCAAGTGATCGATCTTTTGGCGCGCCATCCGTCGACGGCGAGATTTATCGCTACCAAGCTTGTCCGGCGCTTTGTCGCTGACGAGCCGCCGGCGTCCATCGTCACTCGTGCCGCGGAGGCTTTTGGCCGTAGCGACGGCGACATTCGCACGGTGCTGAGGACGATCATCGATTCTCCGGAGTTTTTCTCGCCTGAATTCTATCGCGCCAAAGTCAAAAAACCTCTGGAGTTTGCTGCCAGCGCGCTGCGCATTACCGGCGCGGATGTGAGAGTGACCCCGCAGTTAATACGCTACCTCGGCCGCATGGGCGAACCGCTCTTCCTGGCGCAACCTCCGACCGGCTACCCGGACGTGGGCTCGTCATGGATTAGCCCCGACATGTTGCTGACGCGCATGAATTTTGCCGTCGATCTCGTCGGCAATCGTTTGGCGGGGACGCGCGTGGCGCCCGCCGCGCTAAGCGATACTCAAGCTTTGATCCGCTTGGTGGCTCCTGATTCCCTGTCTCCCGCCACCCGACGGGCGCTCGCCGAAACCGACGAAAAAGAAGCGCCGGCCATGTTGCTCGCGGCTCCAGAATTTCAACGGAGGTAAAACGTGAATCCGTCACGCCGTTCATTTCTTAAATCTACAGGACTGGGGTTCTTGGCCTTCGGGCTGCCGCCGAGCTTTCTGGTGCGCGCCGCCGGCGCCGAGCAGAACGCGCACGGAAAATCGCTTGTGGTCGTTTTCCAGCGCGGCGGGATGGACGGCCTCAACGTCGTTATTCCGTTCAAGGATCAAGCCTACTACGCCCTCAGGCCAACGATCGCGGTAAAAGAGCCGGCCTCCGGTGACGAGCGCGGGATTGATCTGGACGGCTATTTCGCTTTGCATCCTGCGCTGGCTCCGCTCAAAACGATTTATGACAAAGGCCAGCTCGCCATCGTCCACGCCGCAGGTTCTCC
>DATBEY010000383.1:0-8424 GCA_036558765.1 Binatia bacterium
GGCGCGCACGCTGGCATGAGTTTCGATTACGAATTAGCGACCGTGGCGGCCCCATAACGATCGAGCACATACTCTGTCATGCTGCGCGCGAGCTCGTGCTCACCGAAAAAGATCGCGCCGATTTTTTCCTTTTCCAGCAGAGCGGATTCTTTTTCGCTGTGCGTACGCACAACGATTTCCACGCGCGGATTGACCGTTCGCGCAGTTTCGATGATGCGGCGCACTTGGACGATGTCCGGGATCGCCGTCACCAGCATGCGGGCACGGTGGATATGCGCCTGAATGAGCACGGCCGGCTCGGAAGCATCGCCTGAAACGGCGGGAATATCTTTTTCGCGGAGCTTTTCCACCATTTCACGATTCTCCTCGGCAACGACAAACGGAATGCCTTGCGCCGTCAATGCCGCGCCAATGCGACTTCCCACCCGGCCATATCCCACCAGAACAACTTGTCCGGTGAGCCGCTTGAGATCGATGGAAGTCGGCAATGCGGCGAGAGGATCCGTCGGACGCTCCAACGCCTGGGCCAGCTTGGAGCGGGAACGAATCCAGTTTTGCACCGGCTCGATGGTGCGAAATACGAGCGGATTTAATCCGATCGAGATGATGGCTCCGGCGAGAATGAGGCTCTGACCCTCGAGCGGCATGAGCTTCAGGGAAACCGCCAATCCGGCGAGAATAAATGAAAACTCGCCAATCTGAGCGAGACTCGCCGAGACGGTGAGAGCGGTGTTCAGCGGATAACGAAACAACAGTACTAAAAACAAAGCGGCCAAGGATTTACCGACGAGGATAATCGCGAGGACAACGATGACATGGAGCGGTTCTCGAATCAGCACGTGAGGCTCGAAAAGCATACCCACTGAAACGAAAAACAGGACCGAAAAGGCGTCTCGGAATGGCAAAGACTCTTCGGCCGCACGATAGCTCAATGGGGATTCGCGCATCACCATGCCGGCAAAAAATGCGCCGAGCGCGAAGGATACGCCGAACAATGCGGCTGATCCATAGGCGATGCCGACGGCTGCTGCGATGATGCAAAGGGTAAAAAGCTCCCTCGATCCGACGCGCGCCACTTGCCAGAGTAGCCACGGGAAAAAACGGCGCCCAATCAGCAGCATCAGGCCAATAAAAATTGCGACCCTCGCGAGGGCTACTCCAAGTGTTACTGCCAAGCTGCGATCGGTTGTTGCGGGAGCAGTTCCACTCATATGTATACCGGTCCAAGCCCCGACAGACGGCAGCAGCACCAGGACCAGAACCATCGCGAGATCCTCAACGACGAGCCAGCCGACGGCGATGCGGCCGTTGAGTGTTTCCAAAATGTCACGGTCTTCGAGCGCTCGGAGCAGCACCACCGTGCTGGCGACCGACAACGCGAGGCCGAAGGCGATGCTGGCGGCAATATTCCATCCCCAGTAGTGAGCAACCGCGCCGCCGAGAGCAGTGGCAACGGCGATTTGGACAATCGCGCCGGGAAGCGCAATACGTCGAACGGCCAGGATGTCATCGAGTGAAAAGTGCAGGCCTACGCCGAACATCAATAGCATCACGCCGATTTCAGCGAGTTGCTGTGAGAGCTCCACATCGGCAACGAAACCCGGTGTTGCGGGACCGATGACGATGCCGGCAATTAGATAACCGACCAGCGGCGGGAGTTTGAGGCGAATTGCGAGAAAGCCCATGCCGAGCGCGAGACCGAGCGCAGCGGCGATGGTGGTGATCAAGCTAACGTTGTGAGGCACGCCCCATTCTCCCATTTAGAGAGCTGAATTAAAGCACCGGACTATGAAGTCTCCATATCGAACAAACGATGGCGTACTTAACCAGCCCCTTCACCCCAATTGCAATCCCACCCATTGACTTCCGGGTACCGTGCGCGTGCACAATGGAGTGTGCATCTTCCCGTGAACCCGCCAGTTTTGCCCATGCTCGCCAAGCGAGTCAGCGAGTTACCGCGCGCGGGAGCGTGGATCTTCGAGCCCAAATGGGATGGGTTTCGGGCGCTGGTGTTTCGGGATGCGGAGGAGATCCTGATTCAGAGCCGCGATGAAAAGTCATTGAATCGCTATTTTCCCGAACTGCTGCCGCCGCTCCGCTCGCAACTGCCGCCGCGCTGTGTGCTCGACGGCGAAATCGTCGTCGCTCAGAATGGCGCCCTGGACTTTGATGCGCTGCAGCTCCGCATTCATCCGGCCCCGTCGCGGGTCGAGCTGCTGTCAAAAGAAACTCCGGCATCGGTGGTCTTCTTCGACATTCTCAGCGCAGGAGACCGGGATTTGCGCCGCACTGCTTTTGAAGAGCGCCGATCGATCCTGGAAAACCTGCTTTCGGGTGCTGCAGCGCCCATTCATTTGACGCCAGCAACCCGCGACACGAGCGTGGCGGCGGATTGGTTTCGTCGATTTGAGGGCGCCGGTCTGGATGGAGTTGTCGCCAAGCCGGTCCGGGGATTTTATGAACCGAACAAGCGCACGATGCTCAAAATCAAGCACGAACGCGAGTGCGATTGTGTGGTTGCCGGGTTTCGCTGGCATAAGAAAGGTGAACGCGCGATGGTGGGTTCATTGCTTCTCGGGCTCTACGACGACTCTGGAGCGCTAAACCATGTGGGCGTCTGCGCGAGCTTCACGGAAAAGAAACGACGCGAGCTGGTCGAGTTTCTCGCACCTTACCGCAAAAATGCGCTCGCCCATCATCCCTGGAAAAATTGGGCGGAGCAATCGAACGGAGAGGCCGATTATCGCATGCCAGGTGGCCAGAGCCGCTGGAGCTCGGGCAAAGACTTGTCTTGGGAGCCGCTGCGTCCGGAGCTGGTAATCGAAGTGGCGTACGATCATATGCAGGGTGACCGATTCCGTCATACGGCGCAGTTTCGTCGATGGCGCACGGACAAAAAACCGCAGGACTGCACGTACGATCAGCTCGAAGTGGTTGCGCCGGAAGAGCTGGCAGCTATTTTCGCTGGAGAAGGTTAGTGCGCTGTGATTAGAATCTCTCGCGGTCCTGCGATGTGGGGCATAGAAAGGTTGTTAAAACTTATCCCTTGCACTAACGGCCGATTCGGTAGCCGCGACGAAAACAAAAAAACGAGCGAAAACTTTGAACCCGGATCTTGAATTCGGAACGTTTAGCAGAATGGGAGGATGAGATCTATGAAAAAGGTCACCTTCGTTTCACTCATCTTAATCCTGTTTACGGCGGGATGGTGCGCCGGCGCTGAGCGGATGCGCATCGGCTACAGCTCGATCAGCGGATCGTACCTGGGAATCTGGGTCGCTCACGACGCCGGCTATTTCGCCAAAGAGAAACTCGATGATCAGATCATCTTGATCCCGAGCGGCAGCCAGCTTGCACAGGTCGTAACTGCCGGTGAAGTCGACGTTGCGGCATTGAACGGCAGCTCCGCCATGGCGGCAGCGCTTCAGGGCGCCGACATCAGAATCATCGGGAACACAACCAACAAGTTGATTTTTTCCATCTATGTCAAACCGGAGATCAAGACGATCGAGGATCTCAAAGGGAAAAAGATCGGTGTCACACGGTTTGGCTCCGCCACTGATATCGCCGCGCGCTTCGCGCTGCGAAAACACAACCTCGATCCCCAAAAGGATGTGACCATTCTGCAAATGGGCGCCATGAGCTCGATCATGGGAGGGCTGCAGGGCGGTTCCATTGATGCGGGGCTCGTTTCGCCGCCGACTCTCTTTGCGGTGGAAAAAATGGGCTTTAAAGAGCTCGTCAGCGTGACGGATATGGATCTCGCGTTTCCCAATCCGTCACTGGTCGTACAGGGCGGGATCTTGAGAAAAAAGCCCGAATCGGTGGATGGGTTCATGCGCGCGTATGCGAGAGGCATCCACCGCGCTCGAACCGACAAAGAATTCGCGCTCAAATCCATTGCGAACTACACTAAAATCGCGGATCCGGCCGTGCTGCAAAAAGCTTATGATCTTTACGTTGGAAAAGTTTTGGAGAAGGCGCCCACCATCAACATGGTCGGGATGAGAAATGCGCTGGCCGATTTGGCCAAAACGGTTCCGGCGGCAAGGGATGTGAAACCGGAACAGTTCATTGATATGCAGTTCCTCGATCGGCTCGAGCAAAGCGGTCTACTGAAAGAACTCTACCGCTGAGCGGGAAGTGCTTAATTTCACGGAGAGCGTGCTTTACAGCGCTTTGATTCGCCCCTGCTGTTTTTGAAGGATTCCGAAATAACGCACGAGCGACGTTGGACGAATCGCTGCGGGCGATTGATATGCCCGCTGATCCGATTTGCTTCAGAACGCAAAATCCCTCAAATCCCATCGACTCGTACGTTGCTCTTCACGATACGACCGAAGTATCGCTCTTAATGTCTCAAGGCCATTGTTGGACCGCAGGTCGCGAATACTCGCTTCGATGCTGGCGTTTGTCTGATCCAGCCGCAACGCTTCGGCAGGGCCGTCATTCCGTACCGTGGCTCTAAACGGTCCTTCGAAAACTACAATGGGCTGGTAGCGCGGATCGCACGGAAGCTCGCGCAGTTCCTGTTCGAGGCCTTGCACTTGTTCCTTCAACGTTTGATTGTAAACGGCCAGTTTCTCCTCGGTCAGCCGTTCAATCTCGCCTTCTTCGCGTTCAATCCATTCCATCTCAAGCCTAAGCAGCGTATGCATGTCGTTGTTGCTGTAGGCGACGGTGAGTTCTTGCATGAGACGCTCTTTTTGTCTTCTGCGTTCAGGATCCAATTCGAGATCCGGATGCAGTACCCGCGCAAGCTGCTTGTACACTGTCGCCAGGGTCTTTTTGCGCAGCTCCTCGGCCAGTTTCTCGCGTTTTTCTCTTTCAAGTTGGCGCGCCGTTTTAGGTCGCCGCGGAGGCGTAAACGACTGCTGCTGTTTGTCGATCTCCTCCTGCAAACGAGTATTCATTTCGGCGGCCTTGGCAGCCAAAGCCTCGTCGCTCATTCCCGGCTTCATATCGGACAGATCGATATCGATGCCGAACTCGTTAAACGTCGACTCCATTTCCTGCCGCGCTTCTTCAAACTCCTCGCGCGTAACGTCTTCGAAGTCCTCTCCGGTTACGCGCTGGAAGAGCGCCCGAAGATCATCGTCGGACAAACAATCGTCTTCGGCGACAATGGCGTCGAGCTGATCCGCGATCAGATCGCATAATGTGGACCGCGTTTTTTTTCCTTTCAGGCGCTTGTTATCTAGGAAAGTTGCGAGCGTGCGCGCGAGAGCTTTACGCAACTCCGTCTGGTGCTGCAAGCGGGGATAAAGATGTTTGCCGTAATAGGCGAGCAGATTATCGAACCGGCGCGTCTCGCTCTCTATTTTGGAGCGGAGCGCTTCGATTCTTTTGATTAGACGATTAAATGTCTGCTGCGCTTTGCTCAGCGGCCGCCCGCGCGCCGCAGTTAACGTCAGTTCATCGGATTTTGCTTCCACACGGAGCGCGTCGTCATTGAATAAGGATATCTGCTGGCTCATTCGATTATGCCACCTTTTGTTCGTATCGGTTGGATCAAAACTTAGATCGATATACTTAATCTCTCGTGCAAGCGACGTGATGTCAATGGAAAAAACTGCGACGGCGATCTACAAGAAGCCGAGCGCGTCGGCGCCGACGGTCTTAACCTACGGGATCGGGCTCTCGTGAAGGAAGCGACCAGCAAATATTACGTCGATCTGTTGCTCGATGAGGCTGGAGTTTGGAAATGGCGCTACGAGGGCAACGGGATCGTGGACAGCGCGCAACAGGATAGTTTCAGCGTCGGCGCCGAAGATCCGGTGGGATGAAAGCTTTTTGATTCGGTTCGCGATTGCGGAGTCGACGCGTTGTTTAATTCTGGCGAGATTGAGCTGAAGCGCCGTTCAATACGATCCTGCGGAGGGGAATATGTTTCCTGCTGGTATATTGGATATACGAGATCAGCTATATCGGATATACGAGCGGTAGTGACATTGACAAGCTTTTGATTAATTTCGCATAGATTATTGCCCGGATACCAATATACGAGATCTGTTCATTCAATAGTTAGGCATTAATCTGACTTCAAATGTAATAACAAAACCGGTGAGGATAAATTAAATGAAATTGACAGCTCTACTAAAAATAAGTTTGACAATTTGCGCTGTATTCCTAACTGGATGCATCACGAAAATTGATGGTCAGCCCTTAGTGCGAGATGCTTACCAAGGCATGTTTTACGTTGAACGTCAGCCGAATGATGGCCGAAATTTAGCTCAAAATATTGCTACCCAGCTTCGTGCAAGAAAACTTAGTGCAACCAATGGAGAACCTGGAGCTGCACCAGAAAGTGCTGATTACATTGTTAGCTATATCGATCGCTGGCAGTGGGATATGAGGATGTATCTGATAAGCCTACGAATCGAAACACGGGATAAAAATACAAGCAGGGTGGTTGGGTACGGGGACTCTTATCAAACTTCCCTCGCAGCAATGGGTATGTCATTCGACGATGTAATAAATAGGGCTTTGGATCAGATGTTGCTTGAGGCTCCACTCCCCAATAGATAGTATTTTTTTCCGATGCCTAACAAGTGGGTCAAACCGGATGCTCACTGCTTCGTTCAACCGGGTGCTGGCCTTCGGCCATTCTCGCACCCGGCCTCACTCCCGCAGTGGCACCGTTTACCCAAACGTTAGACAGAAATTAACCATGCCCATACCTTTTCAGCTCACACAACGAGTCGTCGGCTTCGCAGCAAGCACGGCGTCGGGCGGCGAGCCGGTGCAAGTCATTTATCGGGAGTTAATAGCCCCCTCGGAACCAGCTCATTTGATCGCCAGGTTGGAGCGGATGCAACGTGCGCTTTTCGATTTTATTCCGGGCTTACCTTACCCATCAATCATTGACCACTTGGTCGTCATCATACATCCCGATCTGAGCGCCATTGCCTATGTAAATGAGTTGCAAATTACCGCGATGGTAAAACCCAATAGGAACATAGCGGCAGGCGAAGCGGTTCACGCAGGTGACATCAAGGACATCTCATCCATCAATCTTGGAATAGAAGTGCCAGACGATTCGGCTGTCGTCGTCATGCGTTCGAACGGCTGGAGGCGCAGTTTGTTCTTCGATTTCGGGCCAATTAATGAGCCGGCTGCTCCGCGAGACTACCCGCTCGATCGTGCTCTAGCAGAACAGGCGCTACTGTTGCTCGGAATCGTTGAGAGTGGTCCTGGAGTTGATCAAGGTGAAGCTGAGACCCAGTTAACGAGAATGGAGGCAGGTCTTACACAACTCGAAAACCTGCTTGCTACAAGGTGTGAAGATGAGGTTACATATCAGGCGCTCCTACAGCGGAACCCTTGGATGTTCGGGGGTATTTACGACCAAGTGGTGCGCCATTCGAATCTCGACGATCGTCGGATCCCGGATTTTACGGGTCGCCGCTGTTATGATTTCGCACATGACATCATTGAGATTAAGCAGCCATTTTTGACTCTGTTCCGTCAGGACGGTGGCTTTGCTGCTCCATTCAACGATGCATGGAATCAGAGTGAGAGTTATCTGACTTTTTGCCAGCGCCAACGTTCGTATCTAAGAGAGGAAAAAGGGCTCAATTTTGAAAACCCACGCTGTATGCTTATTCTCGGCCATTCTCTCACGGATGAACAGCGGAGAGCGATTCGCGAAAAGGAATTTCTCATCCCGGCGATAACTGTTTGGACTTATGACGAACTACTTCGAACCTGTAGACATCTTGTTGAGTTGATGAGAACGGCGGGTCAACGGCTGGCGGCAGGTATTGAGGTGCAGAACCCTAGTGAGAGGAATCGTTCTGTATAACAATCGGCTTGAGAAAGACGTACGGCCCTGCTCGCAATGCTCGCGAGGCGTGGCTTCTCAGCCTTGGCGTTGGCATCAGAAGAAGCGTTGCTGAAACTCCAGCCATGATTCCGGCTGAAACCCAATGACCGCCATTCCCAAAACCCGCTACGTCAGCACCCGCCAGGGCGACATCGCCTATCAAGTGCTGGGCGAAGGGCCAATAGACCTGTTGCTCGGCTCCGGGATCGGGTCGCACCTGGATATGTACTGGGAAGTGCCCGCCGCCGCACGCTTCTTTCAAGCACTGGCGTCTTTCTCGCGGCTGATCATGCTCGACCCGCGCGGCCTGGGCTTGTCCGATCCCGCGCCTTATGCCGCGCTCTCGACCTGGGAAGACTGGACCGAGGATATCCGCACTGTGCTGGATGCGGTGGGCTCACAGCGTGCCGCGATCTTCGCCGAGCGCGAGTTCGCCTATCCGGCCATGTTGTTCGCCGCTGCCTGCCCCGAGCGCACCGCCGCCCTGATGCTCTCCAGACCGAGGGCGCGCACCCTGGCTGCTCCCGATTATCCCGAGGGCATGCCGCCGGAAGCGTTCGAGCAGTTCATCCGGTTGTCCCAATCGAGGTGGGGTACGG
>DATBEY010000384.1:0-8293 GCA_036558765.1 Binatia bacterium
TTTTTGCGCCGTGGTCGCGGTGCGAATCATGCCGAGCACCTGCTCGGTGGTTCTGACGCGGCCCATACGCGGAAACACCGTATTCATGAACGCTGCCATTGAATCCTCATGGGTGTTGCTACAGGCGTCGCGCACAACGATCACGTTATAATCGAGGTCACGGGCGGCATATACGGTCGATGCGACACCGATGTCCACCGCTCCGCCTGAAATGATCAGAGTATCGATTCCGCGCGAGCGAAGCGCCAGGTCAAAATAGGTCTGATGAAAAGTGCTCCAGCGGTATTTGGGGATGACGTAATCTTCGGGCTTCGGCGCGATTTCCTCGATGACTTTTTGCTCCCAGGATCCTTCAGTCGCGCCGTGGAGAGCAGGATTGCAGTCATCATTCGGCCACGGCTGTAGGCGCATGTCGGTGTCCGTAATCACCAGGCTTCGACTCTCGCCGTCGGGTCGGTGATTCGCCATCGCATAGTAGATGAGTATCCGATTTTGGCGCGCCGCGTTCATCAGACGAACAGCGTTGTCGACTACGGGTTTCATTCTTTTTTTCGTTTCCTCTGAAGCGCCGTGGTAATAAATGTTCAACATGTCAAAAAAGAGTAGCGCGGTTTTGCGGATATTGAGTTCCTTGACGTTCATCGAGAGGACCTCCGTTTTCCAATTCGCCGGTCAACTTTTCAGCACGGCGATTTCCCACCAGTTGCGATCGAGATCGCTCAGCAAAAATGAGGTGCCGTAAAAAGTGTCCTTGATCGGTTCAATAAAGGTGATGCCGAATTCGTGACGACGTTCCGTGAATTGTTGGTACGCTGCCGCCAAGATTGAAGATGATGCCACGCTTAGAGTGTAGCGCTGGAGCGGGGTGATGTAGTGTTTGTTCTTGCTCGGAACTTCCAGGCTCACGATGTACCACGGAGTCAAAGGGTGTTTTATGTCGTGCGGCTTGATCGACGGCACATGAGTAATGACATCCAGCCCAAGCGCTGTTTTATAGAATTTGATCGATGCATCCAGATTCGTGCACTCGATGGTTCCATGGGTCAGCGCTTGCGGAATATAGCCGCAGGCAGGAAGCCTTTCTTCGCTCAGCCGTGTTATCCAAGGGTAGGCGATTTCCTCTGGCAAGCCGGCTTTGCGCCGGTTCTCATAAGATTCGATTTCCCAGTAATTGCCACCCGGTTCGACAAAAAACATCGAATAGGAGCCAGCACGTTCCTTACGCTTTACGACTTTTTTTAATCCGAGCGCTTCCTTGTTGGCGAGTAAATAGCGGTAAGCGTGATCGACTTCCTCATTGGAACTTACGCGGACGCCGTAGTGGTTCCTTTCGGGCTTGTCCTTGGCCTCGCTACCGGCTGCATGAATGATCAGATTCCAAGCGGTGTTCGGGTGCTTGAGGACGGCTTCGCGCTCGCGCCGCTCGATTACATCGAGAGCCAAAACCCGCGTCAGCACGGGCAAAGTCTCTTCCAGATAACGACATTCGCTGTGGCCGTATACAAGACCCGTAGGCTGGATAATGGATTTTTCGACGGCGGGCATAGCTGATCTCCCTCTGGCTACGATTCGGCAACCACGCGGTTTCTGAGCACGCCCAAGCCTTCAACTTCAGCTTCAACGAGGTCGCCGGGTTTTAACCACCACGAACTCTGGTCGGGTTTTCGTCCGGCGGCGACGCCGCGCGGAGTCCCGGTGGTGAGCACGTCTCCTGGATGAAGTTCCATCTGCGACCAGTAGGCGATCATCTCACGGATTTTAAAGATCATATAGGTCAGATTGGATTCTTGACGCAGTTCGCCATTGACCGATAGCTTTAGTTTCAAACTTTGCGGGTCCGCGATCTCGTCCGCTGTGACCAAATACGGACCCATAGGTGCGAAACCGGGAAAGCTTTTGCCCATCAAATGAATACCGGTTCGATTTTCAGTCCGTATAATGTCGCGCGCGCTGATGTCGTTGAAGACAGAGTAACCGGCAACATAATCCAAGGCTTGCGTCTCGCTCACATTGACACAGGTTTTGCCAATAACGATCGCGACCTCGACTTCATAATCTAAATTTTGGACTTCCGGCGGATAAGGGATGTCGTCTTCGGGACCGATAACGCTTCCCGGAAGCTTTAAAAATGCCACAGGAGCCGCAGGGCCTTTTTTGGAAGCCATTTCGGCGACGTGATCGGAAAAATTTTTGCCCGCCGAAATCAGGGCTCCTGGCCGTGGGACCGGCGCCAGCAGACGAATTTCGTTCGGCTGAAGGACGGTCAATTTCTTGCTGACATGTTCGCTAGCAGCGATGTGGGCCAAACTCTCACGCGCCGCTTCGAGACTCTTTTCGCCGTGCTCTAAAAACTCGCGCATGTCTCGACCGAGAACCGCAACCGCAAACTCGTCGGCGTCCGGGATTGTTTTACTTTCACGTTGCAAGCAGGCGAATGCCTTCTGTAAATCGACAATCCGCCCGATCGGATCGAGAGCTCCGATCCGTTCTTGGTCGTTATGTGAGAAGGTGACGAGCTTCATGGACGCCGCCTCTAAGCCGAAATCACTCGATGCGAAAGGGCCCCGATCAGGGAGGACGAGCAGCGGATCGTCGAGCCGATTTTGAGCGGCACAGCCGAGTGCAACCGATCACCGGAAAGCGCCATGCTCGCGCCAATGGCAAGCCAGTCTCCGGGGTTGATGCCGAGAATCGACCAGCGCGCGATGATTTGTTCGACAGTGAAAACGCAATCCGAGAGCGAAAAGCGTCGCTTTGTCTCGCCGTCGAGAAAGAGCTCAAGTTTCATGGCTTCGATCGTGTCTCGCGCCGCTCCGATCAGCACTGCCGGTCCGAGGCAAGTGCTCGAGGGAAAATTTTTACCGAGAAGATTATTCGTGGTGAGTCCCTCGCGCCTGTTGATATCGCGTGCCGTGAGGTCGACCATCAACGTAACTCCGGCGATGTATTCCCAGGCTTTTTCGGCCGGAATTCGCCTTCCCCGCTTGCCAATCACCAGAGCGAAACAGCCGTCGGCATCGAGTTCCTGGGAAAATTTTGGCCAAAGGATCGGCGCGCCGTCGGCGATCAAGGTTTGCGGCAATTTGTAGTACGCTGTGGGAATCTCGGCTCGCGGCATACTTTCGGCTCGAGCTCTATCCGAGAAGCCGATCACAAATGATTTGTTCGGTTGTTGCAGCGGCGGCAAAATCCGAATTTTGGTAATTTCATGGACTACTTTTTCGCCGCCCGGTCCGCGCAGTTTAGACGCGCCCTGGCTTTGCGCGAAAGCAATCACCTGATCAAACATTTTCCGCGCGCATTCGCCACGTTCCAGAAAACCCTGGATGTTTTTAGGAAAGTAGAAGTCCGCGAGCGCGTACGCGGAAGCCCGCTCGGCGGGCGATTGCGCGAGATGTGCGGCGCAGGCAAGATTTACATCGAAGAGCGTGCCCTCAAGTTCGCCGAAAATTCTCGTCTGATCAGGGGGTGAGCTTTCAAGTAGACCTAAATAAACTTTCATCGGCGGTCGGTACGGGACTGGTCTCTGCCTATCACGCGGCAGCTAAAATTCCCAGACGAACATCACTTCTTGGAACGCCAGTTCTTAAGAATGTCTCGGGCAGCATAGTAACCGGGAAGTCCAGTGATGCCGCCACCGGGGTGTGCGCCCGAACCACAAAGATAGAGATTGTTGACGGGCGTTTGGTAGCCTGACCAGCCCGAAACCGGGCGCATGAAGAAGATTTGATCCAGCGCCATTTCGGCATGATACGGATGGCCTTGTGTCAAGCCATAGATGTCTTCGAGATCGAGCGGGGTCAGCACCTGCCGATAGAGAATCGTACTCGTAAAACCCGGCGCGTATGCTTCAAGCGTGCGCACCACCGCATCGCCCAGAACTTCCCGCTCGGCATGCCAGTCGCCTTCCCGAAGGTCGTACGGCGCTGACTGCATCCAGACCGACATGACATGCTTGCCTGCGGGAGCGAGCGAGGGGTCAGCGACAGTGGGAATAGTGATTTCCAAAAAAGGCCGCTTGGAAAAACGGCCATACTTCGCATCGTCACAGGCGCGCTCCAGATAATCCAAAGTCGGACCGATATGAATGATGCCGCCGAGCACTGCCTGATCCTCCGAGGGAAACTTGGGCAGGGCATCCAAAGCGAGATTGACTTTCGCGACACTGCCGCGGCTACGAATGTTTTTCACCTGCAGCAAAAAGTGCGGATCGAGGGCCGTTGGCTCAACGAGGCCAAGAAGTGTTTGCTTCACGTCCACGCTGGAGATGATGCGCTCGGCTCGGATTTCTTCGCCGCTTTTTAGAGCAATACCAGTCGCTACGCCGTTGGCGGTGATAATGTGGGTGACCTCCGCGGCGCTGCGGATTTCTGCGCCGCAGCTTTTTGCGGCAGCGAGAAGAGCTTCGGTCAAACCGCCTATGCCGCCGCGCACGAAACCTGCCGTCGGAAGCACTCCATTCGAGTCGCCAAGCTGGTGATGCAGTAGATTGAAGGCGGTTCCTTGTTGGCGCGGGCCGACAAAGGAAGAGAGCATGGCGCGTCCCGCCAATGCTGCCTTGAGCAAGTCGCTTTCGAACCATTCATTCAAAAGGTCGGCACTGCTCATGGGGAAGATGCGAAGAAGCTCGTGCATCTCTCTTTTGCCGAGTCGATGAAATGTCCAAGCGAGTTCAAGAAATTTTGCCAGGTGAAAATTATTCGGATTGGCTTTGTTGGGGAGCGGCGCTTCATAGAGCGTCGCAAGAAACTTCGAGAGTCGCTTTAACAACAAGCAAAATGGCTGGAACCGATCTGCGTCGGATTTCGAGTGCCTGGCGATCTCCTGAGCTGCCTTGGAGAACTCCCGTGGGATGACGAGCCCGTTTGCGTCCTGTGCCGGCGCAAAAAGGAGGGGAGTCAGCGGGAGAAGCTCAAAGCCATAACGGTCAAGGTCGAGTTCTGAGATAATTTTCTTCGAGAAAGTTCCGGCGAGATGCGCGCAGGTAGGAAATTTGTAACCGGGAAAGACTTCTTCAGTAACGGCGATGCCGCCGATAACCGATCGGCGTTCCAGAAGCAGGATTTTTTTCCCGGCTCTGGCAAGATAAGCCGCGGCCACAAGCCCATTGTGGCCCGCACCAATGATGATCGCGTCGTAGTTCGCCACGGCTTTTACAGCACGCTAAATCGCGTCTCTTTGAGTATTTCCAAAGCGGCGAGCCGCCCCGACGCTGCCATGACTCCACCGCCCGGATGGGTGCACGCACCGCAGAGATAAAGATTTTTGATCGGCGTTCGGTATTTTGCCCAACCGGCTACCGGACGGAGGAAAAAGAGCTGATCCAAAGTGAGCTCACCCTGAAAGATATTTCCTTCCGTCAGGCCGAATTCTTTTTCCAAGTCCCAGGGCGTAACCACCTGGCGATGAAGGATGATATCTTTCAGGTTTGGTGCATATTCGCTCAGCGTATCAACTACCGTATCGCCCAGCGCTTCACGTTTTTCCGGCCAAACGCCGGATTTTAGATCGTAAGGCGCGTACTGCACGAAAATCGACATGACATGTTTCCCCGGCGGCGCCATCGAGGGATCGAGCATGGACGGCAAGATGATATCCATGTACGGACGGCGCGAGAAATCGCCGTACTTCGCCTCATCATAAGCTTGTTCGATGTAATCAATGCTCGGACTGATGGAAATCGCACCGGCGAGGTGCGGCCCAGCGCCGGGCATTGAGGTGAAATCGGGAAGCGAATCGAGCGAGAGATTAACTTTAGCTGAGGAACCACGGATTTTAAAATGACTCACCTGCTTCCTGAACTCTGGAGAGAGGCATTGCGAGTCGATCATTTTCAAAAAAGTTCGTTTGGGATCCATTCCAGAAACGATCACTTTGGCTTGGATCTCCTCGCCCGATGCGAGCACCACGCCGTAGGCCCGGCCACGCCTGATCAGTATCTGATCCACTGGAGCCTGTGATCTGATTTGTGCGCCGTGGCGGCGCGCCGCATCCGCGATCACTCGGCTGATCGTCCCCATACCCCCGCGGGCAAAACCCCAAGAGCGGAACGCGCCGTCCAGTTCCCCCATATAGTGGTGCAGCAGGACGTACGCTGTCCCCGGCGAGCAGGGGCCCATAAAAGTACCGATGATGCCGCTGGCGGACATGGTCGCTTTGAGGACATCGGTTTCGAACCATTGGTCGAGAAAATCGGCCGAGCTCATGGTCATGAGCTTGGCGAGATCGTAAAAGCGTCCCTCACCAAGACGCCGAAAATGATTTCCAAGGCGAGCAAGTCCGAAGAGGTCCCCCGGATACCAACTCGTTGGCTCAGGGGGAATTATAGCGAGCAGAGGTTTTACCGCCATCGCCATCTGCACCATCAATTGGCCGTATTCATCGTAGGCTTCCGCATCGGCGGCGGAATGGCGCGCGATTTCTCGGCGCGTTCTCGCGTGATCGCCTGAGCGAAAAAGATAATCGCCATTCGGCATTGGGGTGAAGGTGCTGTCGAGCGGGATGATTTCGAGATCGTAGTTTGGCAAGTCGAGCTCGCGAATGACCTCCGGGCGAAGCAGGCTAACCACGTACGAACAAACTGAATATTTAAAGCCGGGATAAATCTCTTCGGTTACGGCGGCTCCGCCGAGGACGTGACGGCGCTCGAGGACAAGAACCTTTTTGCCGGCTTTGGCTAGATACGCGGCGGCGGTGAGGCCGTTGTGACCGGCGCCGATCACGATCGCATCGTAATTTGCCATGGGTATAATTTGCTTAAGAGCGCATATTTGGTAATTTCGTCTGCGAAGTCAACGCGAGGAGTGCACCCGAAGCGTATAATCGCGAACCGCCGAATGCCTATTGGGACAGCCTTCCACTCTCGAACTGCGCCGCTTTGTGTGAGCCAAAATTGGCGCACTTGGTCGGGTTATTTTGTTGCCAGCTCCTACGATGTGGTGCACGACTACGAGTACCACGCCATTCGGAATTCCGCTGCGCTGATCGATGTCTCGCCGCTTTACAAGTACGATATCCGCGGCAAGGACGCGCTGCGGCTGGTTAATCGCGTGATGACGCGGGATGCGGTGAAATGTTCGATCGGTCAGGCGCTTTACGGGTGTCTGTGCCAGGACGATGGGGCAGTTATTCAAGACGGTACCGTTTTTCGCTTGGCGGAGGATCAGTTTCGCTTTCATCTCGCTGAGCCGAGCTTGCGCTGGCTGAGGCTCAACGCGACGGGTATGAACTTAGTTATCGAGGAAGTCTCCGAGCAGATCGCCGCATTGGCGCTCCAAGGCCCCAATGCTCTCCGGATTCTGGAGGGACTCGTCGATGTCGATTTGCATGCTCTCAAATTTTTTCGGCTCACTCCTGCAAAGATGGACAGCCTTCCTGTGATCATATCCCGCACGGGTTATACCGGCGACTTGGGATATGAAATTTGGCTCGACACAGCTTACGCCGGCGCGGTGTGGGATGCGCTCATTCAAAAGGGCAAGTACTTCGGCATCAAACCGGCGGGCATGCTGGCATTAGACGTGGCGCGCCTCGAGGCAGGATTTATTCTGCTCGACGTCGATTATATCAGCGCCGAGAGAGCGCTGATTCCATCGCAGCGGTATTCTCCGTTTGAGATCGGACTCGGTTGGACGGTGGACTTAAGCAAAAGTGATTTTGTCGGTCATCGGGCATTACGACAGGAAACGGATCCGGCGCTGTCACGCCAAATCGTCGGCGTGGAAATCAGTCTCAGTGACTACGAATATCTTTTTCAACAGGCTCGCTTGCCGCCCCAATTTCCGTTAGCGGCCTGGCGCGGCGGAGTACCCGTCTACCAGGATGATCGGCAGATCGGGCATGCCACCACCGGCGCATGGTCGCCGGTATTGAAAAAATACATCGCTCTCGCCACAGTAAAAAAACAGAGCGCGGCTCCCGGAACGGTGCTCGAGGTCGAAGTGACCGTCGAGCATCGGCGCAACACAGCCAGTGCGAGGGTCGTGAAAACGCCTTTTTTCGATCCGCCGCGGAAACGCGGGTCGCCACCCGTTTGACATTCAGTCTGATCGCGCCAGATTTGCGTGCTTGCGCTTAGCGCAATGGACGGACCTGAACGCCGTGTTTGGCCAGATATTCTTTGCACTCTCGGATGCTGAACTCGCCAAAATGGAAGATCGACGCTGCGAGCGCCGCGCTGGCGCGCCCTTCGGTCACTCCCTCATAAATGTGCTGAAGGTCGCCTACCCCGCCGGACGCGATCACCGGGATATGGACAGCGTCGGAAATCGTTCGGGTCAGCGCTA
This sequence comes from Binatia bacterium, assembly GCA_036558765.1. Classification (GTDB taxonomy): domain Bacteria; phylum Desulfobacterota; class Binatia; order UBA9968; family UBA9968; genus DP-20. Next base: position 8,286 of record DATBEY010000384.1, read on the forward strand.
GATCATAA
>DATBEY010000385.1:0-10321 GCA_036558765.1 Binatia bacterium
GGCCTTCATCACTCACGCGGCGTTGCTGCGTCAGGCTTTCGCCCATTGCGCAATATTCCCCACTGCTGCCTCCCGTAGGAGTCTGGACCGTGTCTCAGTTCCAGTGTGGCTGATCATCCTCTCAGACCAGCTAACCATCTTTGCCTTGGTAGGCCGTTACCCTACCAACTAGCTAATGGTGCGCAGGCCCATCTCTCAGCGATAGCTTATAAATAGAGGCTACCTTTGACCTCAGATCCCGAAGAACCCGTGGTCTTATTTGGTATTAGCCCATCTTTCGACGAGTTATCCCAACCTTAGAGGTAGGTTACCTACGTGTTACTCACCCGTGCGCCACTTTACTCAGGGCCGAAGCCCCTTTCTCGTTCGACTTGCATGTGTTAGGCACGCCGCCAGCGTTCGTTCTGAGCCAGGATCAAACTCTCCAGTTAAATCTTCAATCCACCTAAGTGGAGGATTTACTTTTGAGTACGATAGCTGTGCTCAAGGCTTTACGGAAACCCTAAACCGTCACTGCTTATAAATGGCAGTTGCTACTATTTAGTTTTCAAAGACCAGAAGGGATCACTCTTGATGAGCGAAAGATCGTTATAAGAAATGAGTCGCTATATGTCAATACCGGCAAGAGGAAATTTTTAGGAAATTTTTGCCGCTTGCGCGATGCGATTTTTCCCGACCTCTATGATTTCATTTGGCGGGTGATGAAATCGGAAATTTACGTCATGAACGACCTTGCCGTCGACCTTAACCGCGCCCTGCGCGATCAATCTCCGCGCTTCGCTCGTCGATTTCGCAAATTTGAGCACGTCGACCATCAAGCGGCAAATCCAGATCGGTTCCGGCGTGTGAAATTGATGAGTGACTTCCGCGGGCGTTACTTTTTTCTGATATCTCGTCTCGAAATAATCTTGCGCCTGATTTGCTGCCGCGACGCTATGAAATCGTCGAACAATTTCAAACGCGAGGAACTTTTTCGCTTCCATCGGGTGGAGCGAGCCGGCTCGCACATCCGTTTTCAGCGCTTGAATTTCGTCCAGACTTTTATCGCTCAACAATTCGTAATAGCGCCACATAAGCTCATCCGAGATCGACATCAGCTTCCCGAACATCTCTTCCGGTGCCTCGATTATTCCGATGTAGTTCCCGAGCGATTTGCTCATCTTCTGGACGCCGTCCAGCCCTTCGAGCAAAGGCATAGTCAGCACCACCTGCGCTTCCTGGCCAAATTCGCGCTGCAGCTCCCGACCGACGAGCAAATTGAACCGCTGATCGGTTCCACCGAGTTCCACGTCGGCTTTCAGCACGACCGAATCGTAGCCTTGAATCAGCGGATAAAGGAATTCGTGGATGCTGATCGAGTGCTGCTTTTGATAGCGCTGTTTGAAGTCTTCCCGCTCCAGCATGCGCGCCACGTTGTATTTCGCCGCAATGCCGATGAGCGAAACGGCATCCATTTTTTCCATCCAGCGATGATTGAATTCGACGCGGGTCTTTTGCGGGTCGAGGATTTTAAAAATCTGCGCTTTATAGGTTTCAGCGTTTTTGGCGACTTCTTCGAGCGTCAGTTGTTTGCGCGTTTCCGATTTGCCGGTGGGGTCGCCGATCATGCCGGTGAAATCGCCGATCAGAAAGATGACCTCGTGGCCGAGCTCTTGAAACTGCTTCATCTTTTGAATCAGCACCGTATGCCCGAGATGAAGATCAGGCGCGGTGGGATCGAATCCAGCTTTCACCCGCAGCGGCCGCCCTTTTTTGAGCTTTGCGATCAACTCGTCCTCGGGAAGAATATCGACAGCGCCGCGCTTAATGATCGCAAGTTGCTTGTCTAGATCGATCATGAGGGCGTCGCCTGCCAATGCGCCCGGAACCGGCGAATTTCCCGCGCCCGGCCGTTCTTCTCATCGATGTCGGTGATGATTCCTTGCAGCGCCACGTTGTCCTTTGCCACTTCGAACTGCCGCGGCAGCTGGGTGAGAAAACCCTGAATGACAACCTCCCGCTCCATGCCAATGACGGAATCGAGCGGACCGCACATGCCGACATCGGTGATGTAGGCGGTGCCATTCGGAAGAATCCGCTCGTCGGCGGTCGGCACGTGCGTGTGGGTTCCGTAAACCACGGATGCGCGGCCATCAAGATACCAGCCCATGGCGGTTTTTTCCGAGGTCGCTTCACCATGCATATCGACGATGATCACCGGCGAGAGACGGCCGTGATTTTGTAGCAGTTCGTCGGCACAGCGAAACGGATCTTCGACATGATTAGGCATGAAAACTCTGCCCTGAAGATTGATGATCAGCGCCCGCAATTCGTTGTGCCGCCAAAAACACCAGCCTCTGCCCGGTGCCCCCGCGGGAAAGTTCGCCGGACGGATCAGAGTCTCATGCTCTTCCAAAAACGAATAAATTTCTTTTTTTTTCCAGATATGATTACCGGAAGTCAGAACGTGCACGCCGGCGGAAAGGAGCTCTTTGGCGCTTTTTATATCGACGCCCATGCCGCCGGCAGCATTCTCGGCATTGGCGATGATAAGATCGGCTTTCTCGCGTTCGATGAGTCCAGGCAAAATATCGCGCATCGCCCGCCGCGCGGGACGGCCCACCACATCTCCTAAAATCAAAATGCGCATTCAACTGATTCACTGCAGAGACGCTGAGAACACGGAGCTCAACTTTCAAACCTTAAAACTCCGCGCCCTCCGCGTCTCCGCGGTTCGTTATGGGTTTTTATTTCGCATAATCCACAGCACGCATTTCGCGAATCACCGTGACCTTGATTTGGCCTGGGTAGGTCATTTCGTTTTCGATCTTCCGCGCGATCTCGCGCGCCATGCGTGAAGCCTCGTCGTCCGAGATCAGGTCGTGCTGCACCATAATGCGAATCTCACGGCCGGCTTGCACCGCGTAAGATTTTTCCACGCCCTTAAATTCGTTCACGATGCGCTCGAGCTCCTCCAATCGGCGCGTGTAGGTCTCCATCATTTCACGGCGCGCCCCGGGTCGCGCCCCGGAAAGCGCGTCGGCAGCATCGACCAGCGGCGCCAGGATCGTCTCGGCTCTCACGTCTTCGTGATGCGCGGCGATCGCGTTGACGATCTTTGGTGATTCTCCGTATTTGCGCGCCAGCTCCGCGCCAATGATCGCATGGGAACCTTCCACCTCGTGATCCACTGCTTTACCGATGTCGTGTAGCAATGCGGCGCGGCGCGCCTGTTTTTCGTTCAGTCCCAGTTCAGCAGCCATGGCTCCGCAGATGAAAGCCGCCTCAATGGAATGCAGCAACACGTTTTGCGCGTAGCTGTAGCGGTATTTGAGCCGGCCGAGTAGTTTGATGATTTCCGGGTGTACGCCGTGCACGCCGACGTCGAAAATCGCTTTTTGTCCCGCCTCCTTGATTGATTCTTCGAGCTCCTGCTCAGACTTGCGCACGACTTCTTCGATGCGGCCCGGATGAATGCGCCCGTCAGAGACTAACTTTTCCAACGACAAGCGCGCAATTTCACGCCGGATCGGATTATGCCCCGAGATCACCACGGTTTCCGGCGTATCATCCACGATCAGGTCGATTCCGGTCGCCGCTTCCAGCGCGCGAATGTTGCGTCCCTCACGCCCGATGATTTTCCCCTTTAGCTCGTCATTGGGTAGCGGAAATATCGTTACCGAGCGTTCCGCGACAAAGTCTCCGGCGAGCCGTTCAATCGCCAAGGCGACGATTTTTTGGCTTCTTCGTACCGCCTCCTCCTTGGCCTCCTCTTCAATGACGCGAATCCGCTTGGCCGACTCGTGCTTTGCCTCTTCGACCATTTGATCGATCAGGTTCCGCTTCGCCTCTTCCCGGGTCAGCCCTGCGACTTGCTCCAACTGCCTTCTCGATTCATCGACTCGCCGCCCGTATTCAGCGGCCTGCTCTTCAACTTGCCTCTCGCGGCTCTTTATCGCTTGGTCCCGTCGTGCCAATTCGCTTTCACGCTTGTCCAGCGACTCAAGGCGCTTATCGATCGTTTCTTCCTTACCGATCAGCCGGCGTTCTTGGTTCTGAAGCTCGCGACGACTGTCACGCACCTCCTTCTCGAATTCAGCCCGCTCTTTAAGGACACTGTCTTTGGCGTGGAGCTCCGCCTCCTTGCGAATCGCACTCGCGTCCTTTTTCGCCTCTTCCAAAATTCGTGTCGCGGTTTTCTGCGCCGCTTCGGTCTCCGCCCGCTCCTGTTTGGCACGGAGCCAGAAAAACCCCGAAGCGAGACCAGTCCCGACAATCAATCCGACCAATGCAAATAACAAACTTGGATCCAATCAGAGCACCCCCTTTCAAATCACGAAACAATCAAATCTCGATTACCGACGCCGAGGCGCTGCAATCGATGATTCGTTTTTCGGTGATGACATAATGAATTCTTTGATCCCACTCCTCCGTGGGCAACCCTTCGAGAATTTGCATCTCAAAGGCCAAGCCGACAAAAGTCGCCCGACGCTTGAGCGCGGTCAGCATCCGGTCATAGGCTCCGCCGCCCCGACCCAAACGATGCCCACCGATGTCAAACGCGATCCCAGGAATAAAAATGATGGTATCCCGGGCGCACTCTTGATCTCGTATCGGCAGAGGGAGACCCGCGGCAGGCTCGGCTATCCCAAAGCGGCCCAGGATAAGATCAGTTTCGGCGGCAACTTGAAAAAACCAGCCCGAATTGTCGGAGCTGATTTTTGGAAAAAAAACGGCTTTTTTGCTCGTTAGCGCGTGAGCCAAAATTGCTTTGGTATCAACTTCGGTATCGATCGGACTGTACAGAGCCACTTCAGCGGCGGCGAGATAGGGCGCAAACCGCAGCGCACTCTCCTGAATCAAGCCGCTCCATGAGCGATGCTGAACCGGTGAAACCAATTTACGCGCGGACAGCAGACGCCGGCGCAATGACGGCTTAGACTCTTCCAGAACGGCTCTCTGCATAAAAATCTCAGGAGCAGCCAGAAGAGGCTAGAGCAAAGCGTGGGAAGGAGAAACGTGCGGCTAGAAATCCGACCGGCGATGCGGAGAAGTCGGCCCCCGTGTTGACCGTTGGCCGGATCGCACGGGCGTTGGCGCTATCCTCTCAATTTCTAACGGGATAGCCATTCCGAATTCAGGATAATTTGTAACGCGCTGCCGTATTCTTAAAGCATCGAAGAACAGAATAATCCATCCGATCAAATTATTGGCAAACGTTTCGACCCATTCCCTCATCTTTCCACGCCGCTTCTGACAAGCTTCCATCAGCTTAAGTTCCAAATAAATAAAATAATCTGCGCTATCACAAACCGGCTCACCGGTCCTGGCTCAGTGTCGTCGAAACCCTTTTCGACAACTGGTCCAATCGATTCAAAACAGTTTCGTGCGCATCCTTCAGGCGATGATATTCATCGGCAATATTCAGGGCCGCTAGCATCGCTACGTTCGATTTCGCGACCGGTTTCGACGCGCGCATCAGTTCCTGCATTTTGCCGTCGACGTAATCCGCGACCTTGAGCATATAACTCTCTTCAGCATCGCTGCTGATCGTGAATTTTTGTCCGAGAATTTGTACGTCGAGTGCTTTTTTCATCGCGAGCTCATGATTCAGTAAGGTCGAGGCTGGCCACCTGACCGAGGATCCGATCGAGCTTTTCCCTGAGCTCGATGCGCTCCCGCTCGTACTGCCGGAGCTGCCCTTTCAGATGATGCCATTCACTCTCCTTTTGTTGCAGCTTCTTTTCGACCGCGTCCTTTTCCGTCTTGATCCGTTCATGGCTGGCGAGGAGCCGGTCGATTGTTTCTTCCAGCTGCTCAATATTGTGGAGAGTCATAGCAGTCTATACCGAAAATTTCATGTTCGAGTTTAGTTTCAACATAAACTCTTGTCAAGTCGAGAATGCACGATAAGTACCGTTGTAAGTGCAATTGTAAATGCATTGCTTCGCATGACGAAACCAATCGACATTTACTACTCCTGCTTTAATAACGAACGCACATCGCCAAGCACCGCGTGTGGATCCGGGGATGGTCCAATGTAGGCAAATCGCATTGCCTTGCTTCGGTCGACGATTGCGGTCAGGGGAGTATGATCGATCAAGCCCCGTGCCCTGCGCTTTACCCCGACGCCGAAGTTTTTCCAAACCTGAGCCAGCACCGCTGGATCACCTGTGAGCAATGCCCAGTTTTCAAATTCGGCGCCGTAACGCTTAGCATAAGCGCTCAGAACTTTTGGTGCGTCGATTTCCGGATCTGTGGTGATGGTCAGGAGCTGAACTTGAGTGCGCTCCTGTGGTGTAAGTGCGATTTGTGTCTGCCGCAAAGCAGCGGTGATCAGCGGGCAAACGTCCACGCAGGTGGTATAGGCAAATGCAACCACAACCACTTTGCCCGCTAGCTTATCAAACGTGAAACGTGCGCCGTTTTCATCGATCAGCGAAAAATTTTGAATCGTTCTCCGCGTAACGCGGCGCTCGGCGCCGGTTTTTTGCGCTTGCGCCGCGAGGCTAGCGCTCGAAAGGTTTAGTGCCATCGTCAGGAAAATCACCACGCTACGGAAAAAATACCGCTGAAGTAAACTATGGCTTTGTTTCTTGTGGCTCGTCGTCATAACCCAGTACCGTCTCCCAGGGAATATTGCAGTGAGCAACGACCAACGTATCGAACCTCTCCCACCAGGCAATATCGCGCCCTTCGCGGCTCAAAAAACGCACCATTTGCAGCATGTCGGTAATTTCGGCGGCGCGCAGCGCTGGCTCGAAGGCAGGCATTGCGCCTTTCCCGTCGGCAATGATGCGTCTTATCTGATTGTTACTTTTTCGCTCCACGGTCTGACGAAAATCGGGTGGACGCACCGGTAAACGCGCCGCCAACGGGCCGTCGCCGCGCCCGGTTGCGCCGTGGCAATTTATACAGCGCTCGGCATAAAGTAGATCCATTCGCTCGTTGCGCCCGCAGCCGGCCAAAAAGATTAACAAGAGAATAAGCTGACCGATAACCCAAATCACTCCATCCACTGCTAGCACATGCAAACCGTCCCTTCCAATCGGCAAACTTCGTTCGATTGACACGATATGAAATTTCGTGTTACGCGATTGTATAGTAAATGAACCATTTATCGCGATTCGGAGTTTCCTTAGAAGAAGATCTGCTCGCTGCTTTTGATCTGAGTATCGCCGGCGTGGGATATCAGAACCGATCGGAGGCAATCCGCGACCTGATCCGCGATCATCTGATTCAGAAAAAGGTCGGCCAGGCCGACGCCGAGGTCATCGGTGTCGTTACGCTCGTTTATGACCATCGCATTCATCATTTAAGCGACGTTTTAGCCGACATGCAGCATAAGGCCGATGTCACGGTCAATGCCAGCCTGCATATCCATCTCGACGAGCACAACTGCCTGGAAGTCATTGTGCTCCGCGGCCGGGGTGACAAAGTGCACGAGATTGCTGGCAAACTGATCGCCACCAAAGGCGTGCAGAACGGCAAACTTGTGACTACTACGCCGGAAATAAAGCACTAAAAAATTTTGCTTAAGAGTAACACGAATTAACAAAAGGTATTACGAAATGTTTCTGGCAGGTCTTATTGGATGTTAAGCCTACGCGCATTTATCCTGGTCAGCTTTATTTTCACCCTTTCAGACTCGAGCTTATCCCAGGACACATCACCTCCTTCTTCCGAACCTAAGGAAGACGTCCAAGCGCCTGCAACCGAGTCACAGCCAGACACCAGCCAAACGATAGAAATCACGATCGAGGGCCGGCAGGATAGCCTCATCGGCATCGCTGACTCCGCCACTCAAGGAACGGTGGGCGCGGCGGAGATTCAGGATCGTCCGATTCTCCGTTCGGGAGAAATTTTGGAAACGATCCCTGGCGTCATCATCACTCAACATGCCGGCGGTGGAAAAGCTAACCAATATTTTCTGCGCGGCTTCAATCTCGATCACGGTACGGACTTCGCAGTTTTCCTCGACGGTATGCCACTCAACCTACCGACGCACGCGCACGGTGAGGGTTACGCGGACATGAACACCGTTATTCCGGAGTTCGTGGAGCGACTCGATTTCCAGAAAGGTCCGTACTATCCCAGCATCGGTAATTATAGTTCGGCTGGATCGACAAATTTAGTATTTTTCAAAACGTTGCCCGGGAATTTCGCCAAATTGGAAGGCGGCATGTTTGGCTATGGGCGTAGTGTTTTCGGCACTTCAACCAAGCTTGGACCGGGAAATTTGCTTTACGGCTTCGAGATGTATCACGAGGACGGTCCATGGAAGAATCGCGATAATTATTACAAGTTCAACAATCTGCTAACCTACAGCCAAGGCGATGACGCCAACGGCGCCAGCGCCACCTTCCGGGGTTATCATGGACAATGGAACTCGAGCGATCAAATCGCCAAAAATGCCGTGCCGCTGGTTGGTTTCTTCGGCACGTTGGATAAGACCACCGGCGGAACTTCGCAGCGTTATAGCCTGCAGGCTGAATGGCATCGCAGGAACGACAATTCGGCGACCAAGATCTTGGGTTACGGCTTTTATTACGATCTCAATTTGTTTTCCAATTTCACTTATTTCCTGACAGACCCAAATCTTGGCGACCAGTTCCAGCAGAAAGACAGCCGCTGGGTGGGCGGGCTCGATGCGCGTCACACGCTTTTTAACCAATGGTTTGGCCGCAAGGTCGAAAATACCTTCGGCTTGCAGGTGCGCAACGATTGGATCAGAAACGGCCTTTTCCAAACACAAAATCGCAAGCAAGTCGACAAAATCGATGTTGAGACCGGTAACACACTGCCCGCCACCACGGAGAAGGATCGAGTTACGGATACGCAGGTGGGTTTTTATATCGAAAACAAAATCCAATGGGCGGAAAAATTTCGCTCGGTCGCGGGCCTGCGCGGCGATGTGCAGTACTTTAACGTCACCAGCCTATCGAACCCGCTCAATTCGGGAAAGGCAACCGATGTGCTACCCAGCCCGAAGTTGAGTTTGATTTTCGGTCCATGGGCCAACACGGAATTCTATACTCAGGGCGGATTCAGTTTTCACAGCAACGACGGGCGTGGCACTACGCAAAGGGTGCAGCCGATCTCGGCAGAAAATCCTGAACCCAATACACCCAGCACGCCGATTCCTCCCCTGGTGCAAACCAAAGGCGCGGAAGTCGGCGTGCGCACGCTAGCCATCCCTAATCTGCAAAGCACCCTTTCATTCTGGTATCTCCACAGCGATTCCGAACTCATGCAGGCCGGCGATACCGGGGGCACGGTGGCTTCAAAACAACCGAGCAACCGCTACGGTATCGAGTGGGCGAACTACTACACACCATTTGAACATCTGGCTTTCGATTTTGACATTGCAAAATCATTTGCTCATTTTACCTCGGGAGACCCAGATGATGCCGCACCGGGGAGTCTGGGCGGGCGGTATGTGCCTGAAGCGGTCGATTTAGTCATTTCCTCGGGTATCACCCTACACGATCTCTCCGGATTTTCGGCGAGTCTGCGCTTGCGCTATTTTGGTCCGCGCAATTTGACATCGGATGCGATTTATAAATCAAACTCAACGTTGTTGCTCAACGCCGAAGCGGGCTATCAAATCAACGAGAGATGGCGCCTTTTCGCCGAGTTCTTCAATTTGCTTAACCGCAAGGATCACGACATCGACTACGCGTACACCTCACGGGTGACGCCAACCGCCGACTCGACATTCACGAACGTTTTTCACCCCGTCATACCGTTTCAGGCGCGCTTCGGTTTGAAAGCAAGCTTTTAACCAGGGCAGTTCCCAACTTATGGAGAAGACGTTGCCAATTCGTTCAATTAGGCGATCACCCTCGGCTGGCATGTCGCACTTGAACCGGCCTGACAAAGCAAATTTCGAGGATCGTGACCTTGACGTGAGGAGAAATACCGTGAACGCATCGATTAGAACATACGCTTTGTCGGGCATAATGCAATTTTTGCGACATCATTGGACGCCCACGAGTTCACATCAAGCCGGCCGCTCTGCACGCAAAAGTCGGCGAGAAAGGTACCATTCACCGTGCTTTCGACTCACGTCTTCATCAGCGACGAGGAAGTCTTGGAGGCGAAAACCGTAAAACTTCGCTGCTCCAGGGTATCAAGTCGGTGGACTTACCTCTTAAAGCAAACAATATTCGAGAACCCTCGATGGTACCGCATCTGTCCAAACGAAGGGTACGGCGATCATTGCCGGTCACCTGTTAGAACCGGTTGAATCTAGAAAAGAGAACCGAAGCAAACACTAAAGATTATGACCTGCTTTCCCTCAAAGCTACCCTCGTATTTGCCGTTCAGTAGGATATAACCG
>DATBEY010000386.1:0-5316 GCA_036558765.1 Binatia bacterium
GACATGGGAATCTCGCTACACGCTGGGCTGCTTCGCTCAAAACCGCTGAGTCGATTCGCACCGGAATGGCACAAGCGAAAATCGACTTTTCCAATTCTCCACAATCAGAGTTGGAGAAATTCCTCCGGAATATAAACGCAACTACGGTCTCAGCCGGACGTGCTCTTTTAGAGCACTATGATTTCTCGTCAGTCCAAACGCTTGCGGATGTTGGCAGTGGGGGCGGTGGGCTCGCCATTACGATCACCGAAGCGTGTCCGCAAATAAAGGCAACCGCGATCGACTTGCCCCAGGTTGTGCCGATCACCGAAAAGATTGTCAAAGAGGAAGGCGCGGCAGAGCGCGTTCAAGTCCTTGCGGCGAACGTGCTGAGCGGCCCTTTGCCCGGTTCCTATGATGCCGCCGTCCTGAGGGCTTTTCTCCAGGTTTTCTCTGCAGCTGACGCACGGCAGGCAGTAAAGAATGTGGGCGCAGCGCTGAATCCAGGCGGCAGAATATTTATCATCGGTCAAATTCTCGACGATTCGCGCATTTTTCCGCTCGAAGCGGTCGGATTCAATCTGGCTTTTATCAACATGCTGGAGGCCGGCGAGTCCCATACGGAAGGGGAACACCGGGAATGGCTAAGCGAGGCAGGGTTCATCGATATTGAGCGCGCGAATTTCTGGTTGGAGGGAAGCGGACTGATGACAGCCCGCAAACGACCGCAGTAGTTTGTGACTAATAGCGTTTGCGCGAGAAGGAGAGACTGCCATGTTTGAAAAGGAACGTTTTGTTGAAGACTGCCGCGCTGCACTCAAAGAACATGACACGCATTCCGCGATTCGCGAACTCGTAGCCGCAGTTGTAACCACACCGAGCGAGATCGTTCGTGTCCTCGGAGAGCCAAAGCGTGCCGGGGTCGAAACCCTTTACCGGGCAAACGATTTGACGATTTTGAATCTGTGCTGGGGGCCTTACATGAAATTCAAGCCGCACGACCACCGCATGTGGGCGGTCATCGGTATCTATGGCGGCTGCGAGCACAATACTTTCTATCGCCGTGCCGAGCGCGGAATAGAGCAACACGGGAGCAAGGAGTTAAAAGCGAAAGACACGACACCGCTCGGCGCAGCCGTTATCCACGCCGTGACCAATCCGCTTGACCAGATCACCGCTGCCATCCATGTGTATGGCGGGGATTTTTTTGGCACGCCTCGCAGTGAGTGGGATCCGACGACCTTTGAAGAGCGACCGTACGACATGGAAGACACGATACGCGCCTTCGAGAAGGCTAACGAACTCCTCCGTGGCAGACCGGATCAGTGATGCTGTTAGCGAAGCTTTTCAATCGCACACGAATACACATAAAGAGCACAAATCTATGGCGTCCATTGAGCAAAACAAGGTTAAACGTTCTGGCGTTGGACTACGCGCATATGACCGTGACCAAGCTTTCCCCGGTTTTACTTTATTTGCGCCCATGAGTGGCGGCGGCAAGGTGTATTTGATCGACCTCGATGGCGAGGTTATCCACAGTTGGCAAATGCCGTATCCGCCGGGGATGTACGGGTATCTCACTGAACGGGGTGCCTGCTTCTATAACGGCAAGACGTCGGAAGACTCGACTCGCTTCATCAGCCGTAAACCATGGAAAGGGGGTGTGGTACTGGAAGCTGACTGGAACGGTCGTGTCCTTTGGGAAGTCCGTCACCGAGACCATCACCACGACGGAATACGTTTGAAGAACGGCAATGTTTTATTGATTTGTCTCGCTCAATTGACTGGCGATCTAGTTCCAAAAATCCAAGGAGGATTGCCCGGCACTGAAGATGGCGGAAAAATTTACGCAGATTATCTCGTCGAAATGACCACGAATGGTGAGATCGTATGGGAATGGCGTAGCTGGGAGCACCTCGATACTGGCATAGATCGGATCACAGCCTTGCAAGATCCACGCGATGAGTGGACTCACGCCAATGGTCTTGCTGAGCTACCGAACGGCAACATCATCGTGAGTTTTCGTCAAATTTCAACGGTGATTATCATTGACCGTAAAACCGCTGAAATCATTTGGAAGCTTGGAGCACCTCCATTGTCCGGTCAGCACGCGCCGATGCCGCTCACGAATGGAAATCTTTTGCTTTTCGATAATGGCCCGCACCGCTTGGATCACACCATGCCGTTCTCCCGCGTGATAGAAGTCGATCTCTCGACCAAGCAAATTGTTTGGAAGTATCAAGAACGGCGCGAGCATGAATTCTTCAGTCCGCGGATCTCCAACGCCCAGCGCTTGCCCAACGGGAATACGCTTGTCTGCGAAGGCGATTTTGGCCGATTGTTTGAAGTGACAAGAGAAGGAGAATTGGTTTGGGAATATGTCAATCCGTTTTTTGGCGAGGGGCCAAACGGATTTAACAATCGCGTCTTCCGCGCGTACAGGTACAGTGCAGGAGAGATCGCTACCGCTAAAGCTATGGGAGGCGTTCTCTAGAAAACCTCATACGTCGCACCTGCCGATTTAGGGCGACCCGCGCGGCTGAATGAATTCGGATGCGAGTTGAAGAAGCGATGATTATCGCAAAACAGTTTGTAGCCGACCTTTAATGATCTCTTCGGCTTCGGCGACAACATCTTCGATAACTTTTTTGACGCTCTTGATCGAATCGATCAATCCCGCATCTTGCCCATAGGATAACGAAGCGTTATCGATGTCTCCCGCCGCCCGAGCTTCAGCTAGCTGTTGGCCAATTTCCGCTACGTTTTGACGAATCGCCCATTCGCGTCCCGCCCAGCGTTCGATAAATCGATTGCGCTTGGCGCGCGACATGGCGCCCGGCCAGACGCGCTGGCCTGCCAGATCGGGAATTTCCGTGAGCACGGTATCATGGCCATCGCTATCGACGATCGCCTGCTTGAAGTTCGGATGCAGCGGCGATTCCTGCGTGGCGAGAAATCGCGTCCCGAGCAGCACACCTTCCGCGCCCATCGCAAGCGCCGCCGCCAGTCCGCGGCCATCGGCGATCCCGCCGGCACAAAGCACCGGCAGGGGCTCCAGGGCTTTAACCATCATGGGAACCAGCGGCAAAGATGCCATCCATCCGACATGGCCGCCCGCTTCCGTACCTTGCGCCACCAAAACATCGGCGCCGGCTTCGGCAGCGCGCAGCGCTTCGGGCACTTCGCCGGCCATGTGCATGACCTTGCAGCCCGCGTCGTGGGCGCGCCGATAATAATCGGCTAGATTCTGTTCCCGCCGCGCCCATGCGAAAGCAACAAGCGCCGGCTTGGCCGCCAGTGTTTTTGCAAACATGCTTTCCTGTATTTGAAACAGCAGATGATTGACGCCGAATGGCTTCTCCGTGCGCTCACGGATTGAAGCGATTTCACGCTCGAGGCTCGCAGCGTCGAAAGCAGAAGTGCCGAGCGTGCCAAAGCCTCCGGCGTTGGAAACCGCCGCGACCAGTGGCGCAGTGGTGGCATTGCCCATGCCACCGAGCACGATCGGATGCGGAATGCCGAGCAGATCGCAAATGCGGGTTCGAATCATGGCGCCTCCTTTTGCGCGGCCGATGATGCTTCAGCCGCAAACATTCTCGAGCAAAAGCGGTAGAGCACATCAAACAGGGAAAATCTCATCGCCACTCTGTTCGATCGGGGTGGTACACTGCGGTGGTGAGATGTTTTCCATTCAGATGAAAAATTCCCATCAAGCGAACCGCGCGCCTGAGCGTGGCATGTGGCGGCGAGCGATCCGCCCATTTGATGAATTCCCGAATCTTGTCGGCGCTTTCTTTGCTCTGGATTTTCACTTCAAAGGTAATTTCCTCGAATCCCCGATGTTCGTAACCGAGGTCATAGAGGTATTCTCCCCGACGATCAAACCAGCCGCGCACTTGTTCTTCCAACGATTCGATCTCCAGATCGAGGACGCCGGCGGCGCGTCCCCACTGCGTAAAATGACTAAAACCAAATCCCGCTAAAAACGTATGCGCGGGACTGACGCCTTTGCCGAAGCCGGTGCTATGGTCGTTCTCATCACAGATCAGTTCCTGGTCGCGTATCTTGGTTTTCCCGGAGCAGTTTTCCAACCATGTGATTGTGACATTGGGTGTCGACCGATAATCTTTAGGATCCACTTTCTGTGGCAATTCGACGAGCAGCTTGTCGAGATATTTCATTTTCTCTTTATAAATCTTGATAGCCATTCGTGCGCTCCTTCAACGAATCAAATTGTGACGCGCCAATCCTCGATTGTTCCGCGGTTGTTTTGGTAAATCCACTCCGTGGCTTCAAGGTGTTGTCCAGTCACTCCAAGCCCGTTCTGACGAGCGAGAAAGAGCGCCGGCGGCACCATGATTTCCGGACGTAAATAGACCAGGCCGGGATTGTCTTTTAGCTGAATGAGTTTTTCCGGGTCGGTCAGGATCGAATGCTTTCCGGGCGACAGAGAATTGACGGCGATATTGTAGGATTGGAATTCCAGAGCGAGACATTGGGTCAGAGCTTCTACGCCGAATTTAGAAGCGCAGTAGGGAACTCGTCCCGCGATGCCCTTTTTACCGGCGACCGCCGAGATATTGATGATGCTCCCGCTGGCGCGGTCTCGTAGCAGCGGCAAGCATTCCTTGATGCACAAAAACGGCCCGCGCAGATTGACATTGATTGCCGAATCCCAATCCTCGAGTGTGAGATTCACGAACGGAATATAATAGCTGGACCTATCGCCCAGCTGGTTCATGCGCAGCGCCGCGTTGTTGATCAGAATATCGAGACGGCTGAATCGGTTCGCGACGATTTCCGCCATGCGCCGGACATCGTTCGGCTGCGAAACGTCGGCTCTAACGACGACCGCTTGATTTCCAAAAGCTTCAGATTCGCGGGCAGTCGCTTCGATTTCCGTCAGCGTGCGCGACACGAGCACAACATGAGCCCCGGCTCTTGCAAAGCCGACAGCGAGCGCTTTGCCAATGCCGCGTCCAGCTCCAGTGATCAGGGCTATTTTCCCATCAAGCTCCATAGTCGATGGGGATCAGAGTTGCCGGTGGTGATGTCGCCCTCTCGGGCCGTCAAGTTTAAAACGCATGCGATCAATTTTTCGGCCATGCCCGAATTTCCGAATCCGATCGCAATCTTCGCGAGTCGTAAACCTCCATATGGGTGAAGTCGGAAATTTTCCGGCGTGGCTTGGCCTTGGGCCAACTCTGAGCATGCCCGATCGGCACGACCCACAGCAGGCGCAGCGGTTCGGGAACTTGAAACAATTCTCGCAATTCGGGTTCCACCTCTTCACGAACAGAAACCCAAACGGTGCCGAGATTCATGCTCGCCGCAGCG
>DATBEY010000387.1:0-5034 GCA_036558765.1 Binatia bacterium
ATTCGAGCCGGCTCGATCGATGCAACGGTAGTCGATCCGGGCTTTGTGCCGTTTCTGGTGAGCGAAGGATTCAAGGATCTTGGTTATCTCGGCGAGTTCGGCATTCCCTATCAGCACGAATCCCTCGACAGCAGTAAAGCGTTTCTCGCCAAAAACCGGCCCACCGCTTTAAACGCCGTCAAGGGAATAATCGAGGGCATTGCGTTTATCGCCCAAGAGCGAAATGCCCCCGAGGTGAAGCGGGTCCTGGCGAAGTATCTAAAGTTCAAGGAGCAGGCGCAGATCGACGATGCTTATACGTCGCTGCGAGGGTACGCTGTCGCTATTCGTAAACCGTATCCGACCGATGATGGCGTCGACAGCCTGATCAAGTTTCTGGCGAAATTCAATCCCAAGGTCGCGAATATGACGGTGAAAGATGTTGTCGATTCGAGTTTGGTGGCCGAGCTCGACAAGAGTGGCTTCATCGATTCGGTTTATAAGGAAACGGCTCGAGCAAAATAAGCGCGAAATTTTCGACGATCTGTAAGCGGGTGCGAGACATGACCCGCTCAAACACCCCCCAAGGAGTCGCCCTATGAGTAAAGTCGCTCGGCATCCGCGTCATCCCTCGGTCGTCAACATGAGCCTTGAAGAGATTGCGCAGCGCTACACGATACGCTTCGCCGGCATCAAGCCGGACTGGAACGTTTTTGGCGATTCGAACTACGACGGCTATCGTCGCGCGCAGTTCCGCTACATCGGCGAAACCCTCGGCAAACCAGAGGTGAGACATATTCCCGCCGGTGCGACGCGGCTGTCTGTGATGTATGTGCCGCCGGGCGAAGGCAATGCGCCGCATACGCATCCGGTCGAAGAGGTGTTTTTCATCTTGAAAGGCAATCTGACGGTGTTCTTCGAGGAAGCAGATGGCCGGCGCGTCGAAGAAAATCTCGGCCCGTGGGACTGTGTCTCATGCCCCGCCGGCGTGATTCATGGGTTTCAAAACAACGGCCTCGAGCCCGCTTACCTGCAGGTGATGGTCGGACAAAAAAAGCCGGAGCCGATGGGCTACGCCGATATCAAGCTGGACGCCGCCGAACCTCACCGCGCGCGCAAGTAAAAGCGATTACAACTGCTCCACGCAAGTCCATTCCGCCGGCCGCAACTACGGGACGAGGATCAAACCACGCCTAGAGTCGTTAGGGACCGAATAATTTTTACAGCGTTTCACGACGGCAGCTCTCGTTAGCCAACCGGGACTAGGCTGTCGGCTGCAGACGTTGGCGGATTTCTGCGGTTTGTTAAGAGTAGCGTGGTCGCGGCAATGCTGCAGATGACCGCTGATAATCCCAGAGTCCGGTCGATGCCGATGAGTGTAGCGGCGCTGCCTATGGCTACCCCGCCGAGGGACCACAACCCTATATCCATAAAGAACAGGCTCAAGACCCGCCCGAGCAAATGCGGCGGCGTCTCCACTTGAATGGCGGTGTTGGAAGAGGCCCGTCCCGCGACTTGGCATGCTCCGACCAGGGCAAGCAGGGCCAGCGAAAAAATAAACGAATGGGAAAAGGCGAACAAACCGAGGAAGAGCGCAAAGCCGATAACGCAAAAACAAATCCACACAATTCCAGGGCGGAAGGATCCAGTAGAGGCCAGACATAGCGCTGACACAATTGCGCCGGCGCCTGGGGCGGACATCAGAAAGCCGAAACCTTGAGGTCCCACATGCAGGATATTGGTCGCGAACATCGGAATGAAGCGAGAATAGGGCGCAGCCACCAATGCAACCACATAAGACAGGGAAACAATAGAAAAAATTCTTCGATTGTTTCTCACGTAACCGTATCCCTCTTTGATCTCGTTCCAGATTCCTGCTTTCTTCAGAGGCTCCACCCACGCAGGCAGCTCCATTAGATACAGATTCCATATCAGGGCGATAAAGCTGACAGCGTTGAGAAAGAAACAGCCGCTGATGCCGATTGCCGCGATGATCACGCCGGCCACCGACGGCCCCAAAATTTTCGAGAGGTTGAAGAACGACGACTGCAGCCCAATCGCGTTGAGCAACTCGTCTTTGGGAACCATGCTATTGACCAACGACTGGCGCGACGTTTGGTTGACAGTATCAATGCAGCCCAAGAAAAAGGCCAACGCGGCAATCTGCCAAAAGAGAATGACTTTGAAGTAAACTGCAAGCCAATAAATGATCGCCTGAACCATCCCCAGAGTCTGCGTAATCATCAAGACGCGCCGCCGATCGAATCGATCGGCAATGGCGCCGCCGACGGCGCCGATGAATAGGCGCGGCACGGTATCGAAAAAACTCACCAGGCCGAGCCGAAACGCCGAATGAGTGAGTTGCCAGACCAGCCAGCTTTGCGCGACGCTTTGCATGAAATCGCCGGAGGTTGAAATCACACTGCCCAATAACAAAAGGCGAAAATTCCGGTGTTTTAGCGAGCGCAGGGTTTTCAGGGATGTGAAGCTAGACATAAATTTTTTGCAGTTGTCGTGAAGTTTTTTGTCGATGCTTTAGGGATGCCGAGCTCTGGAGGTGTTGGTGTTTACTTTTCATGTTTCCGACAAGGTATACAAGGGGTCTGACATTGCCCCGTTCCATGAATTTGTGTAGATGCGACAGCGTGGGCTAGCTCAGCGTCGGCTATCCCACCAATTTGTTATTTATTTTTTTCAAAAAGATTTGTGCGGCGAGAACTTTCGTGACCGTTTCCGCAAGAAATGATCGCCCTTTGCACAACCTTACCGTGCCGGTCCACGCCAGTGCTTTTTGGCAAGATCGTAGAGCGCGATCGCCGCGATGTATTCGTCGTAACGGTGCTCATGTGAACACATAGTCTTCGCCGCCTACTAACGCACGCTCGCCGGGTCCTTCGCCTCGCGCGGAAACCAGCCGCCGAGGCGGTGACAGGCTTTCACATAACTGATCTGGCCCTCGTTGGTCATCGCGTTCTCCAGTACGCTAACCAGGCGCACGGCTACGGTTGGCCGCGGATCATACTGGGGCTCATCGAGCTCGCGCGCGAACTCGCCGGCAGATACCGAATTGAGATAGGCTTTCATCCGCTCGTACGCTGCATCATGGTAGTCGAGGAGTTGCTGCGCCGAAGCGCGAAAAGATTTGACCTGCTCGCGCGTGTGTCTGGCCGATCGGCCATAGTCCGCCGGTTCCGGCGCCATACTGAACCGGGCAGCCCATCCGTCGCCGATCCACAGCTGCTCGCGGCCGGAAAGCCGGGAAACATTGCTGTCCATGACTCGGCTGATGCGCCAGGCAAGCCAGCCGATCGATGGATGCGGCTCTTTCACCAGTTCCTCGGGCGTAATGTCGCCCAGTGTGCGGTGCAGCGACTCGTGGACGCGCGTAAACGCGTCAAGCAAGATATTGTTCGCGATCATGAAAGTGACCTCCGTCCCTTGCGCTTACTACTGACCTGTCGGACGGTCAAAGGTCAACGTTCGCACATCGGGTCAAGCTCTGCTGATGTTCGCGGGAAGTGTCGCGACGCAGCGGGTCGGATCAAGAGCATGATAGCTTAAAGCCCAGCGTTCCCGATCGTGAAGGAAACGAAATACGAAGAAAGTAAACATCTAACCCTTGGTTTCCTCTCGCGCCAATGTCAAAAATGAAGATTCGTTGAAATACGAAATGTCGGCTATTGCCGGGTGAGAGCCGAGTGAGATCAGAACAATTATAAAGCGCGGGTAGGTTTCGATGAGCGTCGGAAAGAGAGAGCTCGCCAATATCGGGCCAAAGGAAATCCGTAAACGCCGGATCATCGGTTTCAGCATGCTCGCCGTTGGCATCGCCCTGGCGGTCATTTTCACGCATGCAGACGTAAGTCGCGGATGGTATGCGGTGCTGTTTCTGCCCTTCTGGATGGGAACCCTCGGTATTGCTCAGGCGCGGAAAAAAACCTGAGTCACTCTGGCCGCGCGCGGCGCGCGCAAGATAAACGGCAGTGAAGAGCGGGTGGCGGACGAAGACGCCGAAAAACAGCTCCGCTCCCGGGCCCATTGGATCTATTTCGAGTCGGCGATTGCGGCGCTGATATTAACTCTGCTTAGTTTCTTTTTTGCGAACGTACTGCCCGACGCGGTCCGTTCCTCCGAGAGTTTCAGCCTGGAACGAGCGGCCGACTTCCTGATCAGGCACGGCTACGCGGTGCTGTTCGGGTGGGTGCTGCTGGAACAGATGGGTTTGCCTATTCCATCGATTCCTCTGTTGATCGCGGCCGGCGCGCTGGCCCGTGCCGGCAGGATGAATTTAATGTTCGCGGTAGCGTTGGCATTCGTCGCGATTATTTTGGCCGACCTGTTCTGGTACTCTCTGGGTCGTTACCGCGGCGGCCGCATACTGAAGCTGCTGTGCCGCATTTCTCTCGAACCGGACTCATGCGTCCGGCGCACCGAGAATCTTTTTGTCCGGCATGGCGTTCTGGCTTTGCTGGTTGCCAAATTTGTCCCCGGCCTTAATACCGCGGCACCGTCTCTAGCGGGAATCTTTCGCATGCCCGCTCGGCGCTTCATGGTGTTCGATGCGTTGGGCGCAGTCTTCTGGGTCGTTACGGTCACGAGCTTGGGCTTGATTCTCGGTGATCAACTCGAGGAGATCGCGCTGCGCTGGGGCGGTTGGCTGGTGGCCGTCCTGGCCGGAGGTTTGGCAGTTTATATTTTGTGGAAGTTCATCCAGCGCCGACACTTCATTCGCCGGCTGCGAATGGCGCGCATCACTCCGATGGAACTCATGGACAAACTCACGGCGGGAGAAACCGTTTCAATCGTGGATTTGCGCCAGCCCATAGATATCGAGGCGTTTCCTCAGATGATCCCCGGTGCGCTTCGTATAGGTATGGAAGAAATCGAAGACCGCCACGGAGAGATTCCCCGGGACCGCGATGTCGTCCTCTACTGCTCGTGACCCAACGAAGCGACCAGCGCCCGGGTGGCGCTGCTGCTGCGAGCCAAAGGAATCACCAGGGTTCGCCCGCTCGAAGGCGGGATCGATGCCTGGCTCGCGCAAAATTTTCCGTT
>DATBEY010000388.1:0-4343 GCA_036558765.1 Binatia bacterium
TCCAGATTCACGAGAACGGAATGTTGAAGAGGAGCGCAGAGACGAGGGATCGATATTGCATCTATACCGCTCCCTGATAGCCTTGCGCCGGAAATCATCAGCTATTGCGTTTGGCGGGTATAAGACGCTTCTGGTCACTCGTAATATTCTGGCCTATGAACGAACCAATGCTGAGGAGCGTATTCTAATCGTTCTCAACTTTGCCGATCAGTTTCAAACCTGCCGCATTCCAGAGATTACCGGCGGGCGCGTAATCGCTTCAACGCAACTCAGCCAAAAGAACGAATCTTTGTCGGCTGATCAGATTACACTTGGTCCCAATGAGGGAGTAATTATCTCGCCGGCGGCTCATAACGCTCAAGCGCATCGCTGGATACTGGTATATAGAATCGCACCTACTGCGGAAACTGTTCCGACGCGGCGGGCTTACCGGAGGACCGTGGCGATTCAGAACGAAGAAAAGGACGAGAAGCAACTCCAATCGAAAACGGCAAATCAGTGCGCCGCACTATCATTAGCCGCATTCTATGCGGTTAAACATGAGGGTTCCCCAAGGGAGCCCTTTTTGATCTTAAGGGATTGAGCCCACCGGATTATTTTTTCATTAGCGGAGGCGTGCCCGTCCCGCTGTGCTGGCCGATACGACGCTTCGTGTCCTGCTCGAACGGCTCGTTGGTTTCAGCAGGCGGTTGAGACTTTTTGCCCCGGTTTCGACCCGCTGACGTCTTCCTTTTTTTGCTTTTCAAGCTGTGTGGCCCACGTCTATTCTTTTTAGATGGCATCGATCCGTCCTCTTTCAGAATTATATTCCCTGAGGTGGTTGGCTCCAGATCAAAGGATTGCCTCGTCTCAATATCTCATCAGAAATCTTTATATCTGGGTCATTACAACGAATCTTAAGCCCGGGTCTTCACGACATTCAAGGTGAACTCTGCAGTTTGCGAAACTATCGCGTCCTCTGTCCGAGAACTGGGACGCTATGACCCAAAACTAAAACACTTCCAATAAATGCCGCTGTGACGTGCGGTACAACGTTCGGGCATGTGCATTGCGTTTGCACACATGGGATGCACAACCGCTGTTTAGTCGGTCGCATAACCGTGGTGCAGGAACAAAGGTTTCGCCTCACCATTGATGACGGCCGGAGTTTCCTCTTTATTCTCGACCGTAAAAGCCCGGTTCATTTACCCGCTGTACGCCGCTTCCAAGAATCCCACAGTGAGGTTCGCGTAGAATACTCGGGCGAACCCAATACCGGCTCCGGAATCGCTCACATCGTGCGGGCCATTGACGACAATTTGCCGAGGACCACTCATGGCGCCATCTAACGAAGAAACCTCGAGAGACGGATTTTTCAGCGCGTTGCGCAACTGGGCGATTTCGAAGCAGCTCGCCGGTGCGGATCCCAAGAGCACCGCCGCACAATCCGAGCTTTCTCGTAAGCTCCGTCCACGCCTTGAGGAAGCCGATCGGGTGGGCACGAGTATTTGTCCGTACTGCGCGGTCGGCTGCGCCCAGCTGATCTATGCCAAGGGAAATGATGTGATCCACATCGAAGGCGACCCGCGGAGCCCGATCAATCAAGGCACGTTGTGTCCGAAGGGAGCCGCCGCAGTGAGCTGGATGCTCAATCCCAACCGGTTGACGAAAGTCAAATATCGCGCTCCCTATTCGGATCATTGGGAAGAACGTCCGCTCGATTGGGCGATGGATCGCATCGCCGAACGGGTCAAGCAAACGCGCGAAGAGACCTTCGTACAGAAATTGCCGGACGGAACTACCGTCAATCACACACTCGCCCTCGCCGAATTGGGTGGCGCGACTCTCGACAACGAAGAAAATTATTTGATCAAAAAATTGTGCGGCGCCGGCTTGGGAATGGTCTGGATCGAGAACCAGGCGCGGGTTTGACACAGTTCCTCGGTGCCCAGTCTGGGCGCCACCTTCGGCCGCGGCGCCGCCACCACAGCCCAGTGGGATATTGCGAACGCCGACTGCGTCGTAATTATGGGCTCGAACATGGCGGAAAATCATCCCGTCGCTTTTCGCTTTGTCATGCAGGCGAAGGAGAAAGGCGCGACGATCATCCATGCCGATCCGCGCTTCACCCGCACTTCCGCGCTTTGCGACATCTATGCGCCGCTGCGCGCCGGCAGCGACATTGCGTTTCTTGGCGGGCTGATCAACACCATCATCAATAGCGAGCGCTGGCGGAACGATCCGTTCTTTCATGAATACGTCGTCAACTACACCAATATCGCCACGATCATCGAAGACGATTTCAAGGACGCCAGCGAACTCGACGGCCTGTTCTCCGGCTGGGAGGCGGAAAAGCTCTCTTACAATGTCGACTCGTGGCAGTACCGCGGCATGGATATTCCCGCGACCTTGGCGGAGGCCTATGTTCACCCGAGCACCGACGACCCGGACAAGATGATCGAGAAGCAGCAGGAGCTGACCCGCCGTCTGCCGCCTGCCGATCCGACCCTGGAAAATCCCAAATGCGTTTATCAGATTCTCAAGCGTCACTACGCCTCCTACACGCCGGAGATGGTCGAGCGGGTGACCGGCTGCCCGAAAGAAACGTTTCTGAAGGTCGCTGAAACTCTGTTGAGCAATGCCGGGCGCGAACGTACCTCCGCCTGGTGCTACGCCGTCGGCTGGACCCATCACACCACCGGAGTGCAGATGATCCGTGCGGCGGCGATCATTCAGTGCCTGCTCGGCAATATCGGCCGTCCCGGCGGCGGCATTCTCGCCCTGCGCGGCCATTGCAGTATTCAAGGCAGCACCGACGTTCCCACTCTTTACAACCTGCTGCCCGGTTACCTGCCGCAGCCGAGCGCCATGAAGCCGCACAAAAGCTTTGATCGATATATCGAAGTGGAAACCCCGCCCACCGGCTGGTGGCACAATTTTCCCAAGTACATCATCAGCCTGCTGCGCGCCTGGTACGGCGATGCGGCATCGCCGCACAACGAATGGCGCTATCAATGGATTCCGAAAATGATCGCCGATCACTCCCAGGAACCGATGATGCTCGCCATCGCCGATGGTTTGATTCGCGGGCTGCTGCTGATTGGCCAGAATCCCGTAGTCGGCGGCCACAACAGCAAACTCGTGCACAAGGGTCTGGCGAATCTCGAATGGATGGTGGTGCGCGAAACCTTCGAGAATGAAACCGCCTCGTTCTGGTACAAATCGCCGGAACAAGACACCCACGGTGCCGGCCCGCGCGCCCAAGACATTAAAACCGAGATCTTTTTACTTCCAGCAGCGTTGCCCGGAGAGAAAGAAGGCAGCTTTACCAATACGCAAAGATTGCTTCAGTGGCACGACAAAGTCGTCGACCCGCCCGGCGATTGCCGTTCGGATCTCTGGTTCATGTTTCACCTCGGCAACCGCCTGAAGCAGCTTTATGCCGACAGTCACGATCCCAAAGACGAACCGATAAAAAATCTCACCTGGGATTATCCGACCGCAGGCGTGCAAGACGAGCCGTCCGCCGACGCCGTGCTCAAAGAAATCAACGGATACACGTGGCCGGAACGAAAGCAGATCGAGGACTTCAAGGAATTGAAGGATGACGGCTCGACCGCCTGCGGCGTGTGGATTTATACCGGCGCTTATCCGCGGGAAAATTTCAATCATGCGCGTTCGCGAAAACCCGATGCGCCGGACGGTCCAGGAACTCATCTCGATTGGGGCTTCGCCTGGCCGAGCAATCGGCGCATCATGTACAACCGTGCTTCAGCCGATGCCGAAGGCAAACCGTGGTCGGAGCGCAAACGTTATATGTGGTGGGATGCCGAGAAGCAGCAGTGGACCGGCAAAGACAAGCCCGATTTCTCGTCCACTAAAGCGCCGGATTACCGGCCGGATTTTAGTGAAGGACCGAAAAAGGGAGTCGACGCGCACGATGGCAAATCGCCGTTCATGATGTCCGCCGACGGCAAAGCCTGGATCTTCGTCCCTTCCGGATTGAAAGATGCGCCGTTGCCGACGCACTACGAGCCGGTGGAATCTCCGGTGCGAAATCCGATGTACCGCCAGCAGGACAATCCGCCGGTAAAAAAATGGGCGCGCTCCGATAACGTCTATCACGAAGTTGGCGATCCGCAGTATCCCTACGTCATCACGACGTATCGCCTGACCGAACATCATTCGGGAGCGATCCCGACCCGCTTCGTGCCCGCGCTCGCCGAGCTGCAGCCGGAAGGATTCGCCGAAATTCCGCCTGAGCTCGCCGCGGAAAAAAATATCGTCAATCTCGACTGGATCGTGATCTCCACCGCACGCGGCGAAATCGAGAGCCGCGCTCTCGTGACTGAGCGCCTCCGGCC
>DATBEY010000389.1:0-5226 GCA_036558765.1 Binatia bacterium
CGAAGCGAAACAGACAGATCCGAATTTAGTTCGAAACAGACAGATCCGAATTTAGTTATAGACTAGTCTTTGGTGAGGCAGAGATCGAGCAGAGCGGTTTTATTGACGCGCTTTACAAAAGATAACCGCGCCCTGCGGCGAATAGACACCACCAAAAAAATTTGCCGGCAGGACGTCGCGAATACACAAAGCCGCCGGGAACCTATCCCTGCGGCCAGTCATAAAAATCCGGCACAGCACTCCGGCTCCATTGGCTATTTCACCGAAGTGCTGTGCAAGTTTAGGATGTTAGTCTCCTGAGCTGCTACCTCTACTACTACTGGACTCCCCTGGTGATGATCCGCCCTGCTGAGCCATTTCCGGACATCCCGCAAGCGATAGCAGGGAAACCAGCAAAACTGCGCTCCAAATTTTTTTGAGAACTGACATATCTGCCCTCCTGTAGAATTGTTGAACATGCCCAATTTCGATTAGCATGTTTGCTGGCGCTGGTTCCGCAATTGCGATGCCATTAGTGAAGCGGCGATAATCTAGCGATAAATTAATAATTGCAGATGAAATGAGCGGGAGCGCTGTTGCAACATACAACGATACCGGATGAGCCGAGGCGAGCTTGAAGCCCAATTGCTGAGTAACGTGGGATTTAAGATGATGTTGCAGATAGCCACGGCACGATGCAAATTACAACATCTTATTACCTGTGAGTCGTTCAAGGTGCGATGAAACTCGGAACCAAACTGATTTTGTGGTTGGTGGCGACATTGATCCTCACCATGTCGGTCCACGGTTACTGGAGCATACAACAGGATCGAGAAAATATTTTGCGGGAGATGCGTGTCGGAATGACAGGCTTGAGTCGTTCGATTCAAGCCGCACTGCGGTACAGTTACAGCGACGAGCGCGATATCGAAGCCACGCAACGGTTCATCGATAGCATCGGACGACCCGGAAACATACACGGTATCGTGGTATACGACACGGCCGCGAAGCCGATCGCGAAATCCGCTTCGTTGACTGACACATCGGGATTTCCCGCTCTCGATCCACGCGCAGTGCTCGAAATCGACCCGAAGCCGGTTTTGGCAAGCGGCAACGCGATCGACGGCTACATCGAAGCTCCCACACATCCCGTCTATTATCGGATCGAGCCCGTCCTGGACAGCGCCAATAATCTAGTGGGTGCTTTCGTTCTCGGCCGCCGCGGCGTCGGATACGATTTGACGCTGGCGACGCGCCGCAACCGCATCATCATGACGACCGCGGTTTTGATAGCGCTGCTGAGTTTCGTCATCTTTTTCCTGGTCCAGCGCAGTCTCACCAGACCCGTCAAGCAACTTATAAACGGCATCCGTGAGATCGGCGCGGGCAATTGGGAAAAGCGGCTTGAAGTCGAAGGACAAAATGAAATCAGCTCGCTGGCTCTGGAGTTCAACCAAATGTGTCATCGGCTTCAGGACCTTTACGATAGATTCGCGAAGGAGCAGCGGGAGCGCTTAAACCTTGAGCGAAGCCTCCGTCAATCCGATAAGCTAGCTTCTGTCGGTCAGCTTGCTGCCGGCCTGGCACACGAGATCGGTACGCCGCTGAATATCATCGGCGGCCGCGCCGAGTTTCTTTTACGCAGACCGCGGACCGAGAAAGAAGTGAACGACAATTTGCAAATCATTCGTTCGCAAATCGACCGAATCGCGGGAATCGTGCGCCAACTGCTGGAATTTTCGCGCCGACGTGAGCCGGCCTTTCGGAGTGTCGAAGTATTACCGCTCCTCGAAAAGGTAATCGGCCTGCTCGAACATAAGATCGCCGAAAACAACATCGCTATCAAGCTCAACATCAATAAGTCATTGCCGTCCATTTCGGCCGATTCCGATCAGCTACAGCAGGTCTTTCTCAATCTTTTGCTCAATTCGCTTCAAGCCCTGCCGTCGGGGGGACGGATCAAAATCAGCGCGGCGATGGTGTTCGATGGAAACGGAACTCTGGACGGCAAAGTACCCCGGCTCTGTATCGACTTCGAAGACAACGGCGCGGGCATTTCGCCGGAATACATCGGCCAGGTATTCGATCCCTTTTTCACAACCAAGGACATCGGCGAGGGGACCGGACTCGGTCTCTCGGTGAGCTACGGCATCGTTAAGGACCACGGGGGTGAAATCCGAGTCGAAAGTGAACCGGGAAACTACACTCGATTCAGCGTTTTCCTCCCGATCCAGCGTGAGGACGAAGCACTTTGGGAAAAAAGGATGCCCATGCAATGATTCCAGCCCTCCAGCAACCGCTTGCCAAACCGGGCAGAATTCTCATCGTCGATGACGATCGAGCTATGTGTCAACTGTTGCTCGATCTCTTGCGGGAGGAAGGGTACGAAGCCGATATTGCCTACGACGGCGAAACGGCGCTTCAAAAATCCCGCCAATTCCATTTCGACTTGACGATTACGGATCTCATGATGCCCAAGATGCGGGGCGTCGAGCTGGTGCAGCGACTGCGCGAGATCGATAATGGTGCTTTGGTGCTTTTGATCACCGCATTCGGCACCATCGAGAGTGCCGTCGAGGCGATGCGCGCCGGCGCGTTTCACTATGTGACGAAGCCATTCCACAATGAAGAAATATTAATTCAGGTCAAACGCGCGCTCGAACAAAAACGACTCGAACAGGAGCTTCAGCGCCTGCGCACCGAAGTACGGGCGCACAACCGCTTTCAAAATATCATCGGTCAGAGCGCGGCGATGCAAAAAATCCTCGAGACCGTCGCGCAGGTGAGTGACTTACCGGCCAATATCCTTATCGAAGGGGAGAGCGGTACAGGTAAAGAGCTGATTGCCCGAGCGATTCATGCCCATAGTTCGCGGGCGAGCGGGCCGTTCATTGCAGTGAACTGCGCCGCGATTCCGGAAACGCTGCTCGAAAGTGAGCTGTTCGGCTATGTGCGCGGCGCATTCACCGATGCGCGGAAAGACCGCAGCGGCCTGTTTCGCGAGGCCAACGGCGGCATGATTTTTTTGGACGAGATCAGCGAATTGCCGCTGACGCTGCAGAGCAAACTCCTGCGCGTTCTGGAAGATAAAGAAGTCCGTCCGCTGGGCGCGAATCAAGCGGAAAAAGTCGATACACGCGTCCTTTCCGCGAGTAATCGAAATCTCGAAGACCTGGTCCGCAGTGATAAGTTTCGTCAGGATCTTTACTATCGGCTGAACGTGATTCGGATCGAGCTGCCGCCGCTCCGTCATCGCGGCGATGATGTGCCGCTACTGGTGCAGCATTTTGTCGAGAAGTTTGCCGGTGGCGCGAAGCGGCACGTGGACGGCATCGAGCCGGAGGCTCTGGCCGTGCTCAAGAATTATGATTGGCCAGGCAACATTCGAGAGCTCGAACACACGATTGAGCGCGCGGTGCTTTTGGGCAAGGGATCTCGGATAGCGTTGGAAGATCTGCCGTCGAATGTCGTCGCCGATGGCCAGTCGTCGGTCGTTTTGGCTCAAGCTTTGACGAAACAGCTTACCCTGCGCGATCTCGAACGGGAATATGTCGCCAAAGTGTTGGATGCGACAAACGGAAATAAGACCGAGGCGGCGAAGATCCTCGGTGTCGATCGCACCACGCTCTACCGCAAACTCGAGGAGTACAAACTGAAAGACGATCAGTAACGCCGTTTGCGGTCCGCCATCCTTGTCGATCAACCCAAGGCGCCGATTTCGGCCATACTTGCGTCGAAAGTGATTTTGTTGTTTTCGTCGGGACTGCGGAGAATCCAGAAAGGATCCTGTCCTTGCCGCACGGCCTCGATGGATTCTTTGACGGTCTGGCGCAACAGGGTAACGCCTTCATCCGAAGCGCCGAGGTGTTCTCTAGTTCGATCGTAAATCTCACCCTGAGATTCCTGGGCGACGCGGTCTTGGTCATGTGACGCGATGCCCCACCAGCCGTCGTCAACTCGAGTGTAAATTCCCGGCTTATCGTCCTCGAACCCGACCGTCTTTAACCTTAACGGGCGCCCGCGGTTCGCTTCGTCGTCCGGCGTAAAACGTAGCCAGAAAGTTTTCGTCGTCGTGTCGTCGGTGGGCACTCGAAAGCGGATTGCATGATCCGGGATACGCCCCTTTCGCGCTGTCGTATGGCGAGTATGAGAGGGAAACACCCAGTGGGAATGCTTGGGTTTGGAAATCCCCGGCACATGCGTCGTAATCTTCGCGCCGTAGACAGTCTTTTGCCAGCGAACCTCAGGCCGTTTCAGTGCCATCTGCGGGTACTCGGGAGCATGGAGGGCGACGAGATGCGTTTGGTCGACCGAATTTTCCGCGCGCTGCAACCAGTTGCAGTACTCGGTGCCGGCGCCGATGACTCGCTCACCATTCTCCTCCAAAAATAAATCGTAGCGCGGCAAGAGCGGCGCAGGATCAGGACCCAAATAAGCGAAAATGAAACCGGCGATCTCCTGGGCTTTGTAGGCCGGATGGCGGATGCGATTTTTGAATGTGCTC
Organism: Binatia bacterium; assembly: GCA_036558765.1. Classification (GTDB taxonomy): domain Bacteria; phylum Desulfobacterota; class Binatia; order UBA9968; family UBA9968; genus DP-20. The sequence goes on from DATBEY010000389.1 coordinate 4,484, forward strand.
TCCGCCGGCTCGGCGGGCTGCTCCAAACAACGGCCCGCCACGTCGTAGAGCCACCCGTGGTAGCAGCAGCGAATGCCCTGATCTTCGACCCGGCCGAATTCGAGTGAAGTGCCGCGATGGGAGCAGTGCAGTTCGACCAAGCCGAGACGCCGCGCGCCGTCCCGAAACAGGACAAAGTCTTCGCCGAGCAGTCGCACTTTCGTCGGGCTTTGCTTCTCTGTGACGAGTTCACTGAATCCGATGGGCCACCAGTAGCGCCGCAGCATTTCGCCGCACGGTGTCCCGGGTCCGACGCGCGTGAGCAGGTCGTTTTCTTGACGCGACAACATGGAGGAACCTCCAATTAACAGTGATGACGCTTAGTCGTGGTCGTCACTTCTTCTTTATCCTCGGAAACGAACTGATCGCTAGACTGAATTAGTCGGTCTAATTTTGGGAATGAGTCCATCCTTGGTCATGGCTATGGGAGTTACTTCGCTTCGCATAACGCTGCCGCTGAGCCGCAACAGTAAAAAAGTTTCATTCACCGCGAAGGCTAGCCGTCGGCTCAAGCGGCGGGTTAGGCCTTTGTTGTGTCACTTGGTTTTGAGTCCGTCGCGAAAGGCGATGGATTCCAATTCAACCCGGACAGCGTCCTCGATTGGAATCACCGGACGCGCCTCGAAGACAAACGCAGGCAGCAGCGAGCAGAACTTGTGGACCGCTGCGGGATCATCGCAATCCAGCATCATATACCCACCCCA
>DATBEY010000390.1:0-4843 GCA_036558765.1 Binatia bacterium
CAAAAACGGCGTGACGATCTCGGCTAATTCCTCTGGTTTTTCGTGCGGAATGTGATGGCCGGCGCCATTCACTGGAACGATCTTCGCGTTGGGAAAGAGCTGCGCGCGATGGCCGCGCACGGATTTCATAAAATCGCTTTCCGTGCCGTACACAAAAAGAATCGGACATTGGAGTCGCCGAATGAAAGCTTCGATCTGTCCTTCCGACATGGCGGTGGTGGTGCGGTAGCGCAAAATCGGATCGTGCTTCCAGCGGTATCTTCCTCCTTTGAACGTCGTCCCGTGGCGCGCCATGTGAAGCGCCGCTTGATCCGGTATCAATGGAAACGTCTTTTGTAACGACTTGGCGGCCGATTCCAGGGACTCGTGCGGGAACGGAATTTCGACGTAATCTCTCCCATTCAAGCGTTCGGCAATAATGTTCGGCACTTCGTCGTCTGCGCGCGCGAACGGACCCAGGGATTCGAGCAGCACCAGGCGTTTCACTTTGTCCGGAAACGCCCCGGCATAAAGCAAACACATACTGCCGCCGAGCGAATGACCGATGATCGTCGCTGGCTCCTTATCCAGATGCTTGAGCAATCCTGCCAAGTCGGTGAGAAAATCCTCATGCTGATAGCCGCGGCTCGAGCTCGGCCAGTCGCTATCGCCGTGGCCGCGCAGGTCGAGGGCCACGGCATGCTTGATCGGTACGCCGCGCCTGAGCAGCGCCTCGAGAAAATGATCCCAGCTTCTGCCCTGATCGCGCACGCCATGCACGAAAACATATGTCTCTTCACGAGCATCGCCCCATTCCCAGTAACTCAGCCTCAATCCATCATGTTCAAAAAATCGCTGCCTCGCCTCTAAGCTCATCATTCGTATCTCGCTTGCCTTTCCCGCGGATCTCGGACTGAAGTTATCAAATTTTTGACTTAGATGGCCTGACCTTTCTGCCTTCCGCGTCTACTGCCTTCTCCCTATTTCTTTCATTGCTTCATCGACATAGCTATGGTCGACATACTTCGTCGGCGGCGGCAGAGCGCCACCTTTGAAGAGCCCGCGCTCGGCGGAGATTTGAATCACGGTGCGAATCCCGTCAATGTTCGATTCGGCGTTGGGGTTCCATATTTTATTCTCGGTGTAGTATTCCCACCCGCGTCGCGCCTGCTCGGGCTTGAGCTTCATCTCCTTACTGAGAAAATCGATTGCCGGCTCTTTGTTGTCGTGCAGCCAGCGCATGGCAAGCGCCAAGCCTTTCATCACGCGAACGACTGTGGGGCGATTTCTCTCCGCCCAGGATCGCTTCACCGTCAGATCGGTCAGCTGATAGTTGGGAATGAAATCCTTGACTTTGCCGATGACCGGGTAGCCCATTTGCTCCGCTTCATAATTGAGCGGCACTGCAATGATCGCCGCATCGATTCTTCCGGCCGTGAGCGAGAGAAACGCCTGTGGCGAGCCGCCCACGTTTATGAGATTGTAGTCCTTCGGGTATTCCAGTCCGTTCGCCTTGAGCACGCGCCGGAGCACAAATGCGGTGCCCGAGGTGAGACCGGACGAGCCCACGTTGGCGCCGCGCAGGTCTTCAAAGGTCCGGAATTTTTTTCCACCCATAATGTAGTGCGTAAGCCCATTGATAATGCCGCCGATCGTGGCGAGATCCGCGCCCTGTTCGACTGCGGAGATCACCGTATCGACACCGCCGCTCGAGAAATAAACCGATCCGCCCATCAATGCCATGGTCGATTTATCGGCGCCGTTGACGAGCACGAGTTGAACATCGAGTCCTTGTTTGTCAAAAAAACCCAACTTGCTCGCCACCCAGAGCGGGCTATAACCCAACGTCTTCGAAGAGGCGCTAATGGGAATCTTTGGTTTTTCCTGGCTTAGGGCGGCGCCGGAGCCTAACAATAGAACCGCAACGACCAGCGGTAAGATTTTCGCGCTCACTGATAACTTCCTTTCTTGGGTTACCTGCCGAGATTATCCGGGCTTATTTTCTCGCCTGTTCAATATACTGGCGCACGAACTCGACGACTTCCTCCGGGGCTCTCAATACCTTGTCGCGCAGTCTCTCGCCGTCCTCGCCGACGTCGAAGCGCGGCTGGAAACGCATCGCCTTTTTGGCCTCGGCGAGAAAGTCTTCGTCTTTGGCCAGCGCTGCGAAAGCCTGCCGCAATGCGGCCACTGCTTCTTTCGGCGAATTTGGCGTCAACAACGCGACCCGACTGAGATTCTGGCTCGCCATATTTGCGGCTTTGAGAGCTTCATATTTGATTCCTGTCGGCGCCTTGCCAAAAATCTGCGTGTAAACCTCGGTGAAAGAATTTAACTCGGGGTAGTCGGGGCTCTTGCCCATGGTTCCATCGGGTTTGATGACATCGTGATAGTAGAGCGGTGTGACGATGCCCGTTTTCACCAGCTGAGGTTCGACGACACCACGGTAACCCGGAACGTTTTCGTCATGGTATTGGATCTCGTTGCGCTGAACCGCGAGCCGCGCGTCGTTGCTGCTGTTATATCCCGTCACGTAATCGTATTTGAGTCCAAGAATATCGAATGCCAACCGAAACCGCAGATCCTTGTTACTGTCATAGGAGAGGCCACCGGCCCTGAAACGCTCGGCCTTGGCGATATCGGTGGGTTTTTTGATTCCGGGTGGCACATCGGAGCGAATGTAACAAACCGTTACGCTCCCCACGGAAGCGATGAAGGGCAGCTGCATGAGATCGGTCCTGAGGGTAGTGCTCTTCATCATGTGATGATTATAAGGTCCGGTAAGGTAACCCACGGTGAGAGCGTCTTTCTTCGCCGCCTCGCCGAGAAAATTGAGTCCCGTGACGCCGCCCGCGCCAGGCATGTTCTGAACGACGATTGCCGGATTACCTGGAACGTGCTTGCCCAGATGACGCGCGACGATTCGTCCTTCGATATCGGTCGGCCCGCCGGCGGCGAAGTTAATGAGGAACGTTATGTTTTTGCCCTGGTAAAAAGGCGCTTGCGCAGAGTGTGCGGGAACAAAAAACAGCAACACGCTGAAAAAAAACGAGAACGACACTCGGCGGCAGAGTTTCATAACGGATCTCCTTTCCCTTGGCCATTCTCAGGCTTTGCCATTTCCGTGACGATCATTTCCTTCAGTTTCAGCTTGTTGACCTTGCCGATTTCCGTATGGGGCAGTGCAGCGCGAAACTCCGCAGATTTGGGAATCTTGTACGCTGATAATCGCTCTTTACAAAATCCGATGAGAGCATCGCCCGTCATTTCGGCACCGGGCTTGAGCACCACGACCGCTTTCACGGCTTCGCCCCATTCTGGGTCCGGCACTCCAATCACCGCCGCTTCGAGGATGTCCGGATGACTGTAAATCACACTCTCGATTTCCAGCGGATAAATGCTGATACCGCCGCTTTTGACCATGTCTTTTTTTCGCCCGGCGACGAAGAGAAATCCCTCTTCGTCGAAATAGCCAAGGTCGCCGGTATAGAACCAGCCGTCGCGAAACGAGGCATGGGTCGCTTCGGGATTTTTGTAGTAGCCGTGCGTTGCCAGCGGACTCTGACAGATGATCTCGCCGACTTCGCCGACCGCGACCGGCCGATTGTTATCGTCTACGATCCTTAGATCGACGCACCAGACGGGCCTTCCGGCGGAACTCGGCTTGGCATCCATGTCGCCGGGCTTGGAAATCGCCATTTGCCCGGAATCAGTCGAAGCATAGGTCCGATAAATGTTTGGTGTGAGCTCTTGCTTCAATCGTTCCAGCACCGCCGGATGGACTTTGCCGCCGGTGATCGCCAGACAACGAAGACTGCTCGTATCATATTTTCGCGCTTCCAAGACATGCAGCATGCGTTCGCACATGGTCGGCACCGCGCCGATATACGTTACTTTTTCGCTTTCGATCGCGTGCAGGACTTGTTCTGCGTCGAAGCGTTCGTGCAAAATCATCGTTCCGCCGAAATAAATGATGCCCAGGGTAAACGACCGCCCGGCGTTGAAGTAGATCGGCGACGAGAGCAGCGCCTTATCGTGCGCGCCGAGCCCTTTCTCGATGGCGTTATTGATGCAGTGGAAGACGATAGTTCGATGAGTGGTTAGACAACCCTTCGGAAATCCGGTGGTTCCCGAAGTTAACATAACCGCAAACGGATCGTCTTCGTTCACGTTTACACTTGGCTCATCCGTGCTTTGGCTCGCCATGAGGCCGCCATAACTTCTATCTGCGGAGAGCGAAACCGCCTTGATAAAGCTCAAGTCTTTAAAGCTTCCCGCCTTGGCGAATTCCCCGGCAACATCTTCCTGGAACACAATAAAGCCGGGCTCGAATGCGGAGAGCACCGAAGCAAGTTCCAGTGCTTTCCATTTGATGTCGAGCGGAATCGCCAGCGCGCCGATTTTTGCAGCCGCAAAGATAATCTCGAGATGCTCGATCCGATTGCCCACTGAGACCGCAACAGCATCCCCTTTACGCAGCCCGATGGATAATAATCCATGCGCCAGCTGATTGACTCGCCCGTTCAGCTCGCCGTAGGTGATTTGACCATATCGGTCTTTTGCGGCGATTTTGAGCGGAAACTTCCCGGCGCTGCGGCGGAGCCCATCGCCCATTAACAAACTATTTGCCATTTTCAACTTTAGATTTTGGATTTTCGTTTAAACATAACCAGCTCGACCGATCTCGGAATCCCCTGAATTTCCCTCCGCCAATCCAATCCAAAATCGGCAATCTAAAATTTTCACCGCGCTTTCCAATCCGGCGGTCGTTTTTCGACGAAAGCGCGCGGCCCTTCCTTGGCATCTTCGCTCTGCATCACCATGCTCTGAAGGTCGGACTCGTAGCGCAATCCCTGCTCCAGGG
>DATBEY010000391.1:0-5121 GCA_036558765.1 Binatia bacterium
GTATCGAAAAAATTGATGCCGCAATCGAGCGCATGACGCACCGCTTCAAGTTGATCGTCATAGGGCGCCTGCACCATCAAGACGGCATTGTTGCCGCAGCCGAAGCCGATCTCGGAAACTCTCAAGCCGGTTTTGCCAACGGTTCGATATTCCATTTTTCACCCTCTAGATTTCCGTCAATATCGAGAGCACCGATTCTGTGTCGCTGAGATCGGCTAAGCAAGCGTCCGGCTCCCAGTAACGCAATTCTTCTATCGGATAACGTCCGGTGCCAACGAGAATGCATTTCATCTGATTCTGCCGCGCGGCTTGTAAATCATTCGGCGTGTCGCCGATGATGATACAATGCTCGGCCAGCAATGCGCTTCCCGTGATGTGCTCGCATCGTGCTTTGGCGATCGCCGGCAAGTCAGCGCGCAAATGGGAATCGCTCGCGTACGCGCCGCGGCGAAGATAAGGCGCCAGACCGGCGGCTTCAAGCTTGATCTCGGCGGTGGCTTCGAAGTTGCCGGTCACCACGCTGGGACAAAACGTCTCGTTCGCCGCAAGCGCGCGCAGCAAAGCGTCTGTGCCCGGCAAAGCGCGAATTGTCGTCGTACCCTGCATCACGTGATGGTGATAGCGCTCGCGCAACTTGATCGTGAATTGCTCCCAGATGCTGTCGTGGAATTCGAAAACAAAGTTCGCCTTGGCAAAAATATCCTGTACGATCAGCGGATCGGTGTTCCCGTCCGGCACCACCGTACGAATATCACCGTTACAGCCGAACGTCTCGAGCATCGCCTCATTGAACGGTACGTAGCCGTTTTCTGTCCGTGTGAGCGTCCCATCGACGTCGAAAAGGATCAGCCGTTCCATCAATATGCCGATGTTGTACGATCGCTAAACACTTCGCAAGTTATCGAGTCGTGGATTTGGAATGCACACGACTTTCCAGCCGTGTTAAATATCATTCCGAGCAGAGCGAGGCAGCTTTCTCGACGTAAAACCGACATCACCTCGACCATGGTCGCGGCGGCTCTGATGCGTTGACAAGCCTGGCCTTTCAAGATAGAAGTTCTCCGTAAGTTTTGCGCGACTGGCGTCAACGTGGAATTGACCACGAGGGAGTGCAAAGCATTAAGACGGCCGAACGCCTGGGTCTCTTAAGTAGGGAGGTCCAGGCTTTTTTGTGGATCATATGCCGTCAGAGTAGTTTTGGCGCTGTGTTTTCCATTCCTGTCCCTCCGTTAGGTCTATAACTAGGCCGTTCGACCATCTAGGCTATTCGTCATGATCAAGCATTACCTGCTTTCCCCCGGCCCGACTCCCATTCCCAACGAGGTTCAGTTGGCAATGGCGGAGACGATGATCCATCATCGGACGCCGCAATTTTATCAAGTATTCAATGAAGCGCGCGCCGGGCTGAAAAAGGTCTTTGGCACCAAAAATGATGTCCTTATGCTCGCCTCCTCCGGCACCGGCGCTATGGAAGCTTCGGTGGCAAATCTGTTTTCCCCGGGTGACAAAGTTCTGGTCGTAAACGGCGGAAAATTCGGCGAGCGCTGGCTCAATATCTCGAACGCCTACGGCTTGAACCCCATCGAGCTCAAAGTGGAGTGGGGCCAGGCGGTCAAAGTCGCGGATGTCGAGCGCCAATTGAAAGCACATTCCGATATTCAAGGCGTGATGATCCAAGCCAGCGAAACATCCACGACGGTTTTTCATCCCGTGAAGGAAATCGCCAAACTCACGAAAAACGGTCCGTTGTTTCTGGTCGACGGCGTCACCGCTGTGGGCGTCGTGCCACTGCAGATGGACGCATGGGGCTTCGACGTGCTGGTCACGGGTTCGCAGAAAGCGTTGATGCTGCCGCCCGGTTTGGGTTTCATCGCGCTCAGCGAGCGCGCCTGGGAAAAGACCAAGCACGCCAAGTTGCCGCGCTTTTATTTTGACTTGAACCTGGAGCGCAAAAATCAACAGAAGGGCTCCGGCGCCTTCACCCCGGCGGTTTCGCTGATCTTCGGCGCGCGTGCCTCTATGAACATGCTCGAGCGCGAGGGGTTGGAAAACGTTTATGCGCGCCATGCCCGTTTGAGCCGCGCGACCCGTGCCGCGGCCACTGCCTTGGGCTTGCGATTGCTGGCTCCGACCGATCCCAGTCCAGCGGCAACGGGAATCTACCTACCCGAAGGCATCGACGCCGATCAGGTACTCGATTACTTGCGCGACAAAATGAATATCACTCTCGCCGAAGGTCAAGATCAGCTCAAAGGCAAAGTGATCCGCATTGCCCATGTCGGCTATATGGGATCATTCGATGTCATTACTGCCATTGCGGCGCTAGAGATGTCGCTCAGAAAATTCGGTGCCGAGATACCGTTCGGCCGCGGCGTTGCCGCGGCCGAAGAAGTCCTCATGGAGGCTTTGGTTTAGGCAACAAAGAATGAAGATCGAGAATTGAAGATCTCTGTATTTTTCTATTTTCAATCTTCCGTTCTCGATCCGCTAACAACACGGAACGCAGCATGAAGATCCTGGTCACCGACTCGCTCGCCCCTGAAGGTCTGGAGGTTTTCAAAAACGCCGAAGGATTCGAAGTCGACGTCAAGATCGGACTTAAACCCGACGATCTCAAAAAAATTTGCCCTGCCTATGACGGTTGGGTGATTCGCAGCGGCACCAAAATTACCGCGGACCTGATCGAAGCCGCTAAAAATCTCAAAGTGATCGGCCGCGCTGGTGTGGGCTACGAGAACATCGACGCGGATACCGCGACCAAAAAGGGTATCGTCGTGATGAACACGCCGGGCGGCAACAATGTCACCACCGGCGAGCATACCATCGCTTTGATGATGGCGCTGGCGCGCCACGTTCCCCAGGCCGTCGCGTCTTTGAAGAGCGGCAAGTGGGAGCGCAATAAGTTCGTTGGCGTTGAAATGTGCAATAAAACCATTGGCGTCATCGGCCTCGGTAATGTCGGCCGGATCGTCGCCGAGCGCGCCGCCGGACTGCGGATGAAAGTGATCGGCTTCGATCCGTTCATCGCCGCTGAAAACATCGCCCGCATGGGCGTAGAGCCCGGCAGCCTCGAGGATATTTTTACCAAATCCGATTTCATTACGGTGCATGTGCCATTGACTCCGGACACCCAGGGCCTCATCAATAAGGCGGCTTTCGCGAAAATGAAACGGGGCGTGCGCATCATCAACTGCGCGCGCGGTGGAATTGTCGATGAAACTGATCTCGCCGAGGCGATCGAACAAGGCCAAGTCGCCGGTGCCGCGGTCGATGTCTATGTTGACGAGCCGCCGCCGCCGGATCATCCATTCCTGAAGCTCGATCAGGTCATCACGACGCCCCATTTGGGGGCCTCAACCGATGAGGCACAGCTGAACGTTGCGATCGCCGTCGCCGAGCAGATGGTTGATTTTCTCGCCAAGGGCGTGGTGCGCTATGCGGTGAATGTTCCGTCGGTCAGCCCGGAGCTTTTACAAGTCTTGCGCCCCTATCTGACCTTGGCCGAAAAACTCGGCAGCTTGCATGCGCAAATGGCCGGCGCGCTGCCCGAAGAAGTCCAGGTGGAATATCGCGGCGATGTCACGCAATACAATCTGGCGCCCTTGACGCTTGCCGTTTTGAAAGGTTTGTTGTCTCCGGTGATGGAATTTGCCGTGAATTATGTGAATGCGCCCATACTGGCCCGCGAGCGCGGCATGAAGATCGTCGAGTCGAAGGGCGAAGAGGCTACCGATTTCGCCAGCTCGATCATCGTCAGAGCGAAAAACGGCAAAGAGAGTTTGGAAGTGGAAGGCGCCATTTTCGCGGCCAAGCATCCGCGCATCGTGCGCGTCAATAGTTTCTATCTCGAGGCAGTGCCCGAAGGATACATTCTGGTTTTGCAAAACAAGGATGTGCCTGGCGTGGTCGGCGCGGTCGGCACGATTCTGGGCAATCACGGTTTAAATATCGCCGGCATGGAGCTCGGTCGCAGCGAAAAGGGCGGCAATGCGATCTCGTTCACCCACGTCGACGAAGTCGTAAGCAAAAAAGCGCTCGACGAGCTGCGCGCGCTGCCGCAGATCGTTTCCGCAACATTGGTGAAACTGTGAATCGATTTTGGATTTTAGATTTTGGATTTTAGATTCCAATCCAAAATCGGCAATCCAAAATCCAAAATGGCACTATGTCGAACGTCGCAATCATCGGCGCCCAATGGGGCGACGAAGGCAAAGGCAAGGTCGTCGACCTGTTCACCCGCCAGGCAGATATTATTGTGCGTTTCCAGGGCGGCAACAACGCGGGCCATACCTTGGTCGTGGACGGTAAGAAGACTGTTCTACACCTGGTTCCTTCCGGCGCATTACATTCCGATAAATTGTGCATTATCGGCAATGGCGTCGTCGTCGATCCCGAAGTTTTGATTGAAGAGATTCAGGCGCTGAAAGCTCAGGGCCATCTCACCAGCGATGACCAGCTGCGCATTAGCGAGCAGGCGCATGTCATCATGCCGTATCATAAAGCCATCGACCTCGCCCGCGAACGATTGCGCGGCAAGGGCAAGATCGGCACCACGGGCCGAGGGATTGGCCCCGCTTACGAGGATAAAATCGCCCGCGTCGGTATTCGTTTCGTGGATCTTCTGGAAGAAGACACTTTTCGTGAAAAACTCGAGCGCAACATTCAGGAGAAAAATTCTTACTTGAAGGCGATTCTCAAAGAGAAGGCGCTCGACTTCGACGAGATTCATGAGCGCTATGGCGAATTCCGAGAGAAATTGAAAAGCTACGTCACCAATACCGGCGTGCTGCTCGATGAGCAAATTCGCGCTGGCAAGCGGGTACTGTTCGAGGGTGCGCAGGGGACCTTGCTCGATGTCGATCATGGCACCTATCCCTACGTCACCTCTTCGAGCACCATTACGGGTGGCGCCTGCTCGGGCTCAGGCGTCGGTCCGCAAAAAATTCAGCAGGTCATTGGCATCTCGAAAGCTTACACGACACGGGTGGGCAGCGGTCCGTTCCCTACCGAGCTCGACGGCTCCGAGGGTGATACTCTCAGGCGCGAAGGCGCCGAGTTTGGCGCCACCACAGGCCGTTCGCGACGCTGCGGCTGGTTCGATGCGGTGGGCGTGCGCCACGC
>DATBEY010000392.1:0-4733 GCA_036558765.1 Binatia bacterium
TATCAGCCCAGAGCGCTCATCAATATTAAAAAGATCGCCGAGCTCAAAGGAATTCGCTGCAGCGACACGGAGCTGTCGATTGGCGCACTGGTAACGCATCGCGAGCTTGAAACTTCAGCGTTGGTGCGTGACAAGTTTGCAGTTCTTTGCGAGGCGGAGAGGGAAGTCGCTAATATTCGCGTGCGCCACATGGGAACCATCGGCGGGAATCTCGCATCCGGCGAGCCGCTCACCGATCTATCGCAGATCTTCATCGCTCTCGATGGCAAGGTGAAAATCATCGGTCCGAACGGAGAGCGCACCCTTCCCGTTCAGGAGTTGTTCCTCGATTTCTACACCACCAGTTTGGCGGATGACGAGATCATCACGGAAGTGATGATACCACTGCTGCCGAAAAAATCGGGAATTGAATACCAGCGATTCTCCAGCAGCTCGGTGGTCGACAAACCAGCGGCGGGTGTGGCGGTGAGGCTGACCCTCGAGCGTGGCAACGAAGTGATTCAGCTCGCACGCGTTGTACTCGGGTGTGTGGGCGCGACTCCCGTGCGCGCTAGGGGAGCGGAAGAGATTTTAATCGGGAAACGGTTATTGCTCATTTCGGCGATTGAAGCCGGGAAAGCAGCATCCCAGCAATGTGATCCTATAACCGATCTGCGTGGATCCGCAGAGTACAAACGCGCAATTATCGGGGTGTTGGTGAAGCGGGCAGCCGTGAAAGCGTATGAGCGCGCGGTGAGGAACTAAAAATTTTTGGTTTTGGATTTTCGATTGAACTGAGCAGCGCATGAAGAAGGCGATCTCTCTTACGGTCAATGGCGTGGGAAGGACTGCTGAGGTTGAGCCGCGGCTGACGCTGCTGGATCTCGTGCGCGAGCAGTTCGGTCTTACCGGAGCGAAGCTGGGGTGTGACGTGCAGGTTTGCGGAGCTTGCACCTTGTTGGTCGATGGTAAACCGATCAGCGCTTGCTCGATGTTGGCGGTAGACGCGGATGGCTGCGAAGTTGTGACCATCGAAGGCTTGAGCAAACAAAACAAGCTTCATCCGGTGCAGGAAGCCTTCGTCGAATTTGGCGCGCTGCAATGCGGTTATTGCACCTCCGGCTTCATCCTTACGGCGAAAGCGCTCCTCGATGAGATACCCCATCCTTCGGAACAACAAATTCGTGACTACCTGGCGGGAAATTTTTGCCGCTGCGGCTGCTATCAGGAAATCATTCAGGCGGTCAAGAACGTCACGAGTGAGGTGTAGAACTGAGAGGTAAGGCACAAGGGGCGAGGCATTGACAATACTCCTCTGGAATCCTCGATGGAATTAGCAGATATCGGAAAAACATTTCGGCGGCTGGATTACGAAACCAAGGTGACCGGCCGTGCTCAATACCTGGCCGATATGAGTCTGCCTGGGATGTGCCATGGAAAAATCCTGCGCAGCCCGTACGCGCACGCGCGAATCAAGAACATCGATATTTCGCGAGCGTCGAAGATCCCCGGTGTCGTGGCGGTGCTTACGCGCGACGATATTCTCCACGATCAAGGGATCGAGCCCTATTACGGCCCGGTTTTCAAAGACCAAACCATTGTCGCAACAGAAAAAGTCAGGCACACGGGAGATCCGGTAGCGGCGGTTGCGGCGCTTACCGTGGATGCGGCGGAGGCGGCGATCGCTTCGATCGAGGTAGATTACGAACAGTTACCAGCGGTCCTCGATGTGCAAGAAGCGCTCAAAGCCGACGCGATGCTGGTTCATGATTCGGTCAAGCTGCCGGAGTCCGGCTTTGCGGATCTGGCTGAACTGAAGCCCGTCGAAGGAACCAACCTGTGCACCCATTTCAAGCTCAATCGCGGCAATATCGAAAAGGGCTTTGCCGAGGCGGATCATATTTTCGAGGACATTTTTACCTTGCCCGCAACCCAGCATAGCTTTCTCGAGACTCACGCTTGTATTGCTGCGGTGGATTCTGGCCGCCGGATTACCGTGTGGGCGACCACGCAAAATCCTTTTGTAGTGCGAACGCAGCTTGCGAACATCTTCAAAGTACCGGTTTCAAAAGTGCGGGTCATCGTGCCTTATTTAGGCGGCGGCTACGGCGGCAAAGTTTATCCGAAAGTCGAGCCGATTACGGTGGCGCTGGCGCAAAAAGCCGGTCGACCGGTGCGCGTCGTGCTCGCGCGCGAAGAAGTATTCTACACCATCACCAAGCACGCGGCGGTGATCCGCATGAAGACCGGGGTCAAAAACGATGGCACGTTGGTGGCGCGGGAGTGCGAGATTCATCTCGATACCGGTGCATATGCCGAAATCGGTCCGCGGGTCGCAAAAAAATCGGGTTACACCGCTGCTGGGCCGTACAAAATCCCACACTTGAAAATCGATTCGTATTCCGTTTACACGAACAAACCTCCGGCAGGCGCATTTCGCGGCTTCGGCGTTTCGCAATCCGCCTGGGCGGTGGAATCTCAGATGGACATCATTGCCGCTGCTCTCAACATGGATCCGCTCGAAATCAGAAAAAAGAACGGTTACGACGAAGGCGATAAATTCGTAACCGAAGAAACTCTGCGTGCGGTCGGCCTGAAAGAGTGTCTGAACGAAGTGGCGGAATCGATAGGATGGGAATCCGCTAGGACCGGCGATGCAAAAATAAAAGAAGCTCCACCGGCCGGAAGTACCCGACGCGGCAAGGGTCTCGCCTGCATGATCAAGGCGACGATCACGCCGTCGATTTCTTGCGCTGTGGTAAAGCTCAATGAGGACGCCAGCCTATCCTTATATACCGGCACAGTTGAGATGGGGCAGGGATCCGAAACGGTACTGGCCCAGATCGCCGGCAAGGAACTCGGGATTCCATTAGAGAAAATTCAAGTGCTCGGTGTCGATACTGACGTTGTGCCGTACGATCTAACGACCTCTTCCAGTCGCTCGACTTTTCACATGGGCAAAGCCGTGCAACTCGCGGCGCGGCATATTCTGCGGCAGCTGACGGCGATCGCCGCGGCGGAGTATAGCGTTCCGGAAGAAAAGATCACGTTCGCCGAAGGCAAGGTCCGGCTCCCGGAAACCCAAGTAGACTATGCTGAGCTGATGTTCAAACGCTTCGGCATGCGCGGCGGCACTCTGGTTGGCGAAGGTCAGGTGAAGACTTCTACGAAAGATCAATACGGTGAGAAAAGCACGTCGGCGTTTTGGTTTCTTGCCGCAGGGGCAGCGGAAGTTGAAGTCGATATCGATACGGGCAAGTTCAAGCTGCTCAAATACGCGACGGCCGTCGATGTCGGCAAGGCGCTCAATCCGCTCGGCTGCCGGCAGCAACTCGCCGGCGCCGCTATTACCGGCATCGGTCAGGCGATGTTCGAAGAAATCGCCTATGACAACGGGCAGTTGATCAATCCGAATCTCGTCGATTACATTTTGCCTTCGCTCGGGGACATGCCGGCGACAATCGATCCGATTTGCGTCGAAGTGCCTGATCCAACCGGTCCTTTCGGCGCGAAAGGCATTGGCGAGAGCGCGCTCATTCCGGTGGCGCCGGCGATTGCAAATGCGATCTACGACGCGGTCGGCATCCGCATTAAGGATCTACCGATCAAGGCAGAGAAAGTTTTTCTCGGCTTGCGTGATATCGAATAGAGAATGAAACCCCTCCGTAACGGAGTTTTCCTCAGCTTTGCCGTGATCGCGGCGGCGGCTTGCAACGCCGAGGTGTTGGAGCGACAAGCGGGGCAGATCCGTGAGCAGGAACAAGAGATTGCGCGCCAGCGCAAGGAATTGGCAGCCCTCGCCGCCGGGCAACAAGTTCAGGACCAAAAACAGCAAGATTGCCAGCGCGCCTTTCGCGACTATTTTGACAAAGCGCAACAATCGACGGATCGCGAGCAGACGATCGCGCTTTATCGCGATGGCTTGGCGATTTGCCCAGACGATGATGTCGCCCATTACGAATTGGGCCGGACCCTTGCGGATGCGGGGCGCCGCACTGAGGCAGAAAGAGAATACGAAGCCGCTCTCAAGATCAATCCGGATTTCGCTGATGCTCGGGGCCAGCTCGAGGCGATTCGCTCGAACCGCTAACCATTCTCACTAAGCCACGCGTTTCATTGGAGGATGAGATGACACGCTTGATCGTTTTATCGTTGTCGATTGTTCTGTGGAGCTTACCTGCGCACGCGCTGGATGAGAAAAAGCTTGTCGATCTGACTTATGCCTTTAACGAAACTACTCAGCACTGGCCCACCGCGAAGCCTTTCCATCTGGAAAAAATCAGCGCGGGCAGGACACCGGCCGGTTATTGGTATTCGTCCTACGAGTACAGTGGTTCCGAGCACGTCGGCACTCACATGGATGCTCCGTATCATTTCGCCGAGGGAAAGTGGACGGCCGACCAGGTGCCGCTTTCCCAGACAGTGGGACCGGGGATCGTGATCGATGTGCGCCGCCAAACCGAGAAAAATCGCGATTACCTGTTACGAGTCGAAGATGTAACCGGTTGGGAAAAAATTCACGGCCGAATTCCAGCGGGGTCCATTGTGCTGGCGCGCACCGGCTGGGGACAATACTGGGGTGATCGCAAGCGCTACTTCGGCACCGATGAAGAGGGGAACGTCACTGACCTTCACTTCCCCGGGCTATCGAGGGAGCTTGCGGAATTTCTCGTAAAGCAAAGAAGCGTCAAGGCGGTGGGGATCGACACCCCGAGCATCGATCATGGCCCCTCGCAAGATTTTCCTGTCCATCA
>DATBEY010000393.1:0-5105 GCA_036558765.1 Binatia bacterium
GATCAGCGGATTCTTTGCGCCCGCAAGTAATGTAGCAAGTTCTTCGATCGCCGAGGAGTCGGCCACCGGGGCCGGAATCGGAACGTTTTCCGCGGCGGCATTCTTGGTCATCTTTTCGAAAAGATATTCCATCGGCAGCGAAACGAAGACCGGTCCTTTGGGCGCGCTCATGGCGAGTTGGCAGGCACGCTGGATGGTGGATGGTAGAAGCGACTTCGCATTGACGCCGTAGCTCCATTTGACGCAACGTTCGACAAGCCGCGCCGGGCCGCCAATATCGGCCAACGCGCCGAGCCAGTGCGCGCCGACATCAGGCCCGGTTTCCTCGCCGAACCCCAGCGACTCACCCGTAAACACGACCATGGGAATCTGTTCGTGCAATGCGCCGCGGAGCGCCATGGTCGCGTGTAGAGCGCCGACGGTCGTATGGATCATGACCGCGGGAAGCTTGCCGGTCGATTTCGCGTAGCCGCTCGCCATGCCAACCGCGACCTCCTCGTGGCGCGAACTGATGTAAAGCGGCACGCCCTCGCTCTGCGCTTTGGCTTTGGCGAAGGCTTCCCACACCGGGGCCCATTCGGAGCCGGGAGATGAAAAAATTCGATCAATGCCCATTTGTGCGAGCACGCGGAGCAGAGTGTCTGCGCCGGTCATGCCTTCGGTTTCGATCATGGAAAACTCCTTTTTCGGGTTGAGAGTTCAAGCCGTGCAGATCGTTCAAAATGCTAAGCCGCCACCGTCTTGTCTCGCGACGTCATTTCGAGGCGAAGACGAGAAATCTTGTTTTTGCAGTGCCTAAAAATACAACATTCCTCGCTCTGCTCGGAATGACAAGTTTGGGGTGTTCGCGTTATGAGACTGTTTGACGCAGGCAAGGGCGGCCCGTTCGAATACGACAAACTCATGCGTGCATTTTTGAGTTGTTGACAATTCTCACCCCCACAACTTCTTCAGAAATCCACTGTCACGCAAATCGTTGGTGAAACGCGGGTCATAAAACTCCTCCGGTTTCGCGGATCCCGCCTGAGGCACGGTCTTGGCAATAAACCCGAGGAGGAGTTCCACTCCCTTCGGGTCAACCCGCAACGTTTTTTCCATCGCCTTCGTTTCCGAGTCAATGGAATAAGCGAGCACCTCACGGTCAGTGACTTGGGTGTATTTGGTGATGATCTGTGCAGTTCCTTCCGAGTTGGTGAGGAAATAGTGCATCGCCTCTGCGTAGGCACGCATGAACTTGTTTAGCTCCGGCTGTTTGCGCGCTACAGTTTCACGGGACGAAATGAGTACAGTGACCGCAAACGGAATGTTCATCGCATCGATGTCGAGAATCTCCTTGAAGCCCATTCTTTTCGCGAATAGGTCGTGGGGCGCCCCGGCGATCGCGGCGTCAACAGCGCCGGCCTTAAGAGCGGCAAGCGCCTTGCCGATGTCGCCGAGCTGAACATATTGCAGATCCTTGAAAGTATCGATCTGAAATCGGGAAAGCGCTGCTTGAGCAAACATGTCAGGATTCGAGCCGATCCGGTCAATGCCCAGACGCTTGCCTCTAAGATCCTGGACGCTATTAAGCTCTTTCTTGCCGACGATTTTGCTCGTGATGCGATTTTTGCTTTGCCCGATGATGACGAGACTTTTCGCGCCGCCGACCATCGCGCGCAATGGCGCAAATCCGCCGATGATACCCACATCGGTCTCACCGCCGAGCACCGATGCCGTGCCCACAGGACCCGAAGCGATGAAAACCAATTTGACATCGAGGCCGTTCTTTTTGAAAATGCCCGCCTCCTTGGCGATCCACATGGGCGCCATCGAAGCGACGGGTGCGGTGTAGAAGGCGGTGAGCGATGACAGTTGGGCCAAACTGTCGGGCGCAGCGCCAAAAAGCAAGATGAGAAATATTCCCGCTGACGTGATCACGGTCCGGAAAGTTGCCATGTGGGCCTCCTTCTTTTTCGCAGCCGACGCCGATAAAGACGCCGCGCGCCCCGTACGAACGCGCATGACTTGGACCCCAATATCGTAGGCAGCCCGCAATGTCCATAAGCAGACGCGTGCAGGACCGGCGCTGCTCGATATTGACAGATCTGCTCGTAACCTCTAGTTTCGGCCACAAGCAGCGCGACGGAAAGAATAGCGCTACTGGAGCCGGCGCGGAACCCCATCACCTTGAGCCAAAATGTAAAACAAAATTGGCGCATCGACGTGCATCATCATGTCGTGCCGCCGCAGTATGCTGACGACTCCATGCCGATCAAACTGCCCGACACAGAAAGGCAGCTTGAATCCATGGACGATTGGCATATCCAAGCAGCGATCACTTCACTCACTCCGCGCGTGGTGCTGAAGAATTTGCATCGGCTACGCGCCGTGGCCCGCGACTGCAACGAGTTCCAAGCACGAAGATCGCTTGAGCATCCCTCTCGATTCGGCGCTTTCGCGCTGCTGCCACTTCCCGATGTCGACCATGCGCTGGAGGAATTGACCTATGCGCTCGACATCTTGCATCTGGATGGTATCGGCGTTTTTTCCAGCGTGAGCGACTGCTACTTGGGCGATGAGAAGCTCGATCCAGTCTTCGATGAGCTCAACCGGCGCAAGGCGGTCGTCTTCATTCATCCAGCGCACTGCGAAGCGCCCGCGCATACGCATCTACACGCGCCGCCTTTTGTTGTCGAATACATCTTCGATACGACGCGGGCTGTGGTCAATTTAATTTATTCCGGCACCTTCAAGCGCTGTCCCGATATTCGCTTCATCGTTGCTCATTGCGGCGGCACGGTGCCGTTTCTCGCACAGAGAATGGCGATGATGGAACGCCATCGCGGCGCGCAGGGCGTCACCGACGTGCTGCCGACGTTGCGTTCACTTTACTACGAGGTCGCGAGCGCGACCTCGCGCTTTGCGCTGCGCTCCTTGCAGGAGCTTGTGAATACCACCCAGGTTCTCTGGGGCTCGGACTTGCCGTTTGTCTATGGCACGAGGTTGCGTGAAGAAGTCGAGCATTGGGAACAATATGACGGGTTCGATGCCGCCGCGCGGGCCGACATCGAACGGGGCAATGCCTTGAAAATTTTTCCACGTCTGGCGGGGCTGCTGTGAGGTCATTACAGTGATTATGCGGAGGTGCAGTTCATGACGCTAACGACACGACTGCGGCAGGCTCTTGTGGTTACGCTGACAGTATTCACCGTAGGGATTGGAACTGCGGAGCGGGCGCGCTCAGCCGAGGGGACGCGCTTTCTCGTGAGTTACGGCGGTACCGCCGGCTATCAGCTGCCGCTCTGGGTCAATAAAGAATTCGGTTTCAGCAAGAAGTATGGTGTCGATCTGGAAATCATTTTGATTCAGGCGGGATCACCGAACATCCAGGCTCTCGTCGGCGGGAGCCTTCAGTTGACGCAAACCGCGGCGTCTTCGGCTGTGATCGGCGCCTCTCAAGGCGCGCCGGTGGTGATTGTCGCGACACTGGAAAACAAGCTGCCGATGCTGCTCATATCGCGCCCGGAAATCAAAGAGCCACAGCAGTTACGCGGTAAGGTCATCGGCATCAATCGATTCGGCGGCTCCAACGATGCCGCGGTGCTGATGGCGGTCAAAGCCTGGAAAATGGATCCGAAAGACATTTCCATGCTGCAAACCGGCGGTACTTCGGCGCGTATGGCGGCGCTGGTGAGTAAAAAGGTCGATGCGACGGTGCAATCCTACCCGGAAATCTACCAAGCGAAAAAACTCGGCATGAATGTGTTGGCAGATATCGGCGATTTCGGTTTTTACACCAACACATCGAATATCGTGACGCGCTCGTATCTTCAACAAAACCGCGCGGCCATCAAAGGCTTCATCAAAGGCCAGATTGAAGGAATTCACTATGTAAAGACAAACAAGGAAGGCAGCTTGAAGGTTCTCCGAAAGCATTTGCAGATCACCGATGCGGAGGCGATCGAGGGAACCTACGAATTTTTTGCCAAGCGGCTGGCGCGTTCGCCGCGAACGGAGTTGGAAGGCATCAAAAATATTCTGGCCTCGATCGGCGCGGGCCAGAAAAACCCCGCGGAGTTTGTCGACATGAGCCTGATCGATGAGATTGAAAAAGAAGGTTTTGTCCAGAAGCTGTACGGGAGTTGAAGAGTGGGTAGATGGAGGGTTGGAGCGCTGGAGTAGTGGGTTCGAACCCATCACTGCATTACTCCATGACTCTGATATTCCAATTGCTTCGCCCAGAGGAGATCTTCGATGTCAGCCAAACTGAGACTGTCCGTCGCCTGCGGCGATTATGAAATCATCCGCGCACTCAAGGAAGGAACGGTGCAGGCGGACGGCCTCGAGCTCGTCATCCTGACCGCCCATGGACCGCGTGAGCGCCACTGGCGGATGGCGCGAAATCTGGAATATGACGTCTGCGAATTCAACGTGGGCGCGTACTTCATGGCCCGCGAGCGCCATGTGGCGATCACGGGAATACCGGTTTTTCTGCACCGGCGGTTTCGTCATGGCTTCGCCTTCGTCAATGTCAAATCCGGTATTAAAGGTCCTAAAGACTTGATTGGAAAACGCGTGGGCGGCACTAACTTCCAACCGGCGGGCAACATCTGGCTGCGCGGCATTCTGGAAGAGCATTACGGGGTACCGCATCAGTCGATCACCTGGGTGGTGGACCGCAGCGAAGACGTCGAGTTCACGCCGCCACCAGGGCTCAAGATCCAAATGATTCCACAGGGCAAGCACATGGACACCATGTTGGCGGACGGCGAAATACCCGCGATGATCAATCCATATATTCCGCGGCCGATCGTGAACGGCGATCCGCGAGTCACCCGGTTATTCCCGGACTATAAACAGGTGGAGCGCGATTATTTTCAGCAGACCGGCATATTTCCGATCATGCACGTGACGGTCATAAAACAAGAAATCGTCGAGAAGTCGCCCTGGGCCGCGGTGAGCCTTGCGAAAGCCTTCGAGAAGGCGAAGCAGCTTTGTTATCAACGGGTCGTCAACCCGAGGATCGTTCCGCTGGCGTGGTTTTCCCATGAGTGGGATGAAGAGCGCAAAGTGCTCGGGCCGGACCCGTGGGCCTACGGATTGGGAGAAGCAAACCGGAAAAATCT
>DATBEY010000394.1:0-4883 GCA_036558765.1 Binatia bacterium
TCCAAGAAAAGCCGGCTTCCTTTCGCCCGTGACCGGAGAATCTTTTTCACGCGCTCCGGCTTCTCTTGCAGGAACTTTAACGGCACCGCAAGGCCGCTGTCGATGCCGGCAAACTTTTCCAAAGCGCTGGCGAGAACATTCATCTTGAATTTGTCGCGCGCCACAGCGACCCACGGCGGGCTCAACGCCGTAATCTGAACCGAGTTGTTGACCAGCGCCTGAAGCTGCATGGTCTGATCATTGATCTGAACCGCAGTGATGTCTTTTTCAGGATCTAGGCCGCCGAGCGCGAGCATCCCTTTTGCGCGCGTATGCTGACTTCCACCGACGGTGGAGATTCCGAGCACCTTGCCCTTTAAATCTTTGATCGAACGATACTCCGGCCGGACTACGAGCCAGAACAGCGGACGTCGGAGCGTCACCACAACCACCCGTAGCGGCACGCCCCTCAGGATCGCGCGGATTGCGCTTCCCACCGACGCCTGACCGTCCACTTCGCCGGCGATGCCGGCGGTAATCGCGATGCTCGAGCTCATCTGAATAAACTGAGGCTCAAGTCCCTCTTCGCGGAAATAGCCTTTTTCTTTGGCCAGGAACAAGTCCGCGTAATTAATACCGCTGCTGGAATAGGCAATGCGGGTGTTCTGCAGTGTTTGGGCATGGCCGGCACCGCCGGCGAGAAGAATAATCAGCCCAAGATGAAGAAGCAGTCTCGTCATAAGTCGCTGCTTAACTCGTTCCCCATACCTGGCGCGCCGTTTCGACTACCACTTCCAGCTTTCTTTTCTGATCGTCCTCGCCGATAAGATTGCCGACCACATCGGATGCGAAACCGCATTGCGGACTGATCGCCAACTGTTCGAGGGGAATGTATTTGCTCGCTCTCTCGATGCGCTGCTTGAGATCGTCAACCTTTTCCAGCTCCGCGACTTTGGTACTGACCAGGCCCAGGACGACCACTTTTCCTTTCGGGACAAACCGCAGCGGTTCGAAAGTGCCGGCACGCGGGCTGTCGTATTCCAGGAGAAATCGATCATGACGCAGGTCGTTGAAGATTTTTTCGGCGATCGCATCGTAGCTCCCCTCGCGATGCCACATGCTGCGTTGATTGCCGCGGCACAGATGAATGCCGAAGGTAACTCCATCGAACAGCCGCAAGATCTCGTTATCGGCGTTGATCGAGCGCGTGAGATTTTTCATCGGATCTTCGCCGCGTTCCTTCATTTCCTGGATGGACGGCGCATCGACGTAGGCTGTGTAGCTCGGCGCATCGATCTGCACGTAGCGACAACCGGCCTCCACCAGCCCCCGGATCATTTCCCGCTCAATCCGCACCACATCCGCGACAAAATCATCGACACTCCAGTAAACCGATTTCGAGTTCTGATAATCGAAACGTTGCGTTATGCGATCCGGCCCCACCAGGCTGACTTTTGCCGGTTTTTGGGTCAGACCGCCGACGAATCGATATTCCTCCAATGGCAGATTGCGCGCGAGACGGAGTTTTTGCGAAACCGGACGACGCTGCAAAATCGCCGCCCCTTCACCCGCGATGTGATACGGATCCCAGCGCTGCAGCGGCTTTCCCTCTCGCACAAGGCTTTCGACAAACGCAAGATCTACCCGGCGCGCGTCGAAGCCGCTGACCGAGGCCGCGAAGCTATCCTGAAAATTGAGTCGCCGAAATTCGCCGTCGGTGACGACGTCCAGCCCAATTTGCTCCTGCAGTTTGACCGCCGTGCGAATGGCCTCATCTTGAATCCGGCCAAGCTCCTCGGCGGAAATCTTTCCTTGATCGCGTTCACCGTAAGCCTGTTTCAAACGCGCCGGCCGAAGCAAACTGCCGACCACGTCAGTCCTGATCTTTGCCAATGGGCTCGAACGTTCTTCCACCGTATTCTCCTTTTCTCGTTCTCAACGAGTGAACAATTCGTTGATCCCCTTGCCTGCGCCTTCTTTGCTGGCTTCCTTGCGCGCTCTTTCTATGGTGTCGGCCGCATCGCGCGCAAGTTGCGCCATGTCGATCGTCGTGAGCTTGCCGTTGCGCTTGAGAAAACGGCCGTCGACGATGACGGTATCGACGTTCCAAGGCTGCGCCGACTGCACAATCATATTGGTCGCGATGGTGAATGGCAGCATGTTGACGTCCGTCGTGCGCACCAGAATGAGATCCGCCCGTTTACCCGGAGTCAGCGAACCAATGTAGTCAGCGAGACCGAGGGCACGCGCTCCGTCGATGGTCGCCATTTCCAGGACCCGCTGCGAAGTGATACCAAACTCACTCTTTTGCAGTCCATTTTCGATATTCTGCATCGCCTTCATGATCGCGAACATGTCAGCGTTACCGCAGAGAATCGTCGTATCGACGGAGAGACTCACCGGCACACCCGTGCGCAGGAACGATCCCACTGGGGTAATGCCGAACCCGGTGCGCAGTTCGGTGTAGGGACTCAGGCTCACCGCCGTTTTGGTTTCGGCGAGCAGCTTGAGATCTTCCGGTGAATTATTGGTCACATGAACGAGAACGACGTCGGCGCCGAGCAATCCGGCTTTCGCGAGGGCCTGGATGCCTTGTCGTTTTTTCACCCGTTCCATGCTCGTACCCATGTGGGTCGTGATTGGCAGCCCATGCTGCCGAGCGAAAGCCCATTCCTCGCGAACGATTTCGATCGAGTTGGTTTCGGGTCCGCGCGGTGCGATGCCGAGTGTCAGTAGCTTGTCCTGTAAGTTGCCGAACCATTGCTTCTGGACGCGCGCCACATCATCGAGGGGCAAGGTCGCGTCGGGCGGGGTCTTGCGCGAGTATCCGTAAGCAAAGCGGGCGCGCCCGCCTACCTCTTTGTGGACTTTAATTTCTGCGTCGGCATATTCGGGACCGAGTAGGTTATGCGACCAATTGGTTACCGTCGTGATGCCGGAGAAAATCGCCTCAGCGAGCGCAACGCGCACGCCCCGGGCATTATCTTCAGGTGTGAAGAACTGACCGAGCAGGCGGCTGATGTAAAAATAACCGGTGTTCTCAGTCGGCCCGGCCATGTTACGCGCCACCGCCCCCCACATGTGCCAGTGGGTCTCGACGAAACCGGGGAGCGCGATCATATCGTCTGCGCGGATGATCTCCGCGCCTGACGCTGACAAATTTCGCCCGACGGCAACTATCGCGCCGTCGCGCACGTGAATGTCGCCACCGCTAATTTCGCCGAGCTTGGGGTCCATCGTGAGAACGTGCGCGTTCTTGACAATGAACTCACCGCGCTCTGGAAGTCCGCCGGAGACCCCTCCAGCCGCGCCCGTAGGGCCCTGTGCCGCTCCGGCCGCGCGGCTCGCCAGCGCCACTGTCCCCAGCGCAGCCGCCGCACCGAGAAAATCGCGCCTCGTCATTTCAACGGTCATACGATCGCCTCTCGTTCGACAGACATACCCCGCCTCAACGCTGCTATATCAAAGTCCGTTGCCCGGGCAAACGGACGATACACGAACACGTTTACGGGAATTTGTAAACGTCGCTTTGACGGATCTGAGTTGATGAGACAAATATGAGGCGAGCGCAGTAAAACCGTGAACGCATGTGATAGTCAGAAATTGTTGGCCTATCTGGAAGCAACAAGCTGGCAGAGTCTTAGGTGAAGAACGAAAATGCCAGGCGAAGGATTCCTCGCATGCGCCGTCGGACAAAATTCCTGCGATGGGATTATCGGCCGCAGGGAGAAATCTTTCTTCGAACTGTGCTAAAAAGGATTCGCTGTGCCACTACAATACCGTTACATCTCCGCCGATTCGCATCTGGAGATCGATTCAAAGCATTGGCTTGACCGCGTGCCGGCAAAGCACCGCGACCTCGCGCCGCGCCTGATCCATCAGGCCGACGGAAGCGATGCTTGGATGATCGGCGAGACGATCAAACGTCCCGCAGCCGCCGCTGATCTCTATGGAGGAAAGGGCCGCGACCAATACGTCCCCTTCGACGGCAAATACGAAGGGACGCCGGGCACCGGCAGCCCCGAGCAGCGTCTGCGCGAGCAGGATCAGGACGGCATCAACGCCGAGGTGCTCTTCCCGTCGCAACAGGGCGGACCCAAATTCTGGCGGCGCATCGAAGATGACGATGCTTACAAAGCAGTGGTGCGCGCCTACAACAGCTGGCTCGTGGAAGAGTACTGCTCGGTGGCTCCCGAACGTCTGATTGGCGTGGGCATTCTTCCCCACGCGTGCAATATTTCAGACCTAATTGAAGAACTGAATTATTGCTCCGAAGCCGGCTTTAAAACCGTCTTACTTCAGGGATTTCCCAGCGGCAATCCGTTTCCCTCGGATGAAGACGATCGTTTTTGGCAGCGCGCCTTGGAACTCAACATGCCGATCAGCGTGCACGTCGATCTCGAGCGCGGCGGTGCGCTTAAAGGTCCGCTGTTCAAGTACCCGAATGAGTCCGCTGAAATTTTGAAAAAATTAACCCATGATCTCGTCGATCAAGTGGGGCGTTTCGGTCCGGTGCGCGGCAACGGCTCCATTGCCGCCGTGCAGTGGGTTTTATCCGGATTGTTCGAGCGTTTTCCGAGTTTGCGTATCTTTTTTGCCGAGAATCAGATCGGCTGGATTCCCTTCTTTTTACAAGGTGCGGATGTGCGGTACGATCGGCACCATCGTTGGGCCGATCGCCTGCTTGGGCTGAGGCCGCTGCAGCGTCCGCCAAGCGAATACATTCGCGAATATTTTTATTGGGGGTTTCAATTTGACCGCATCGGCGTTGAGCTGCGCCATAAGATCAATGTCGATCGCCTGATGTGGGGTTCCGATTTTCCTCATCAAGAGTCCGACTGGCCGGAGTCGCTGAAGATCATCGACAAGAATTTCGCCGGTGTGCCGGAACAAGAAAAGCACAA
>DATBEY010000395.1:0-8498 GCA_036558765.1 Binatia bacterium
CTACCCCTTTCGCTCCCAAGACAATCAGGTCGGCGCGCCATTCGCGCGCGCGGCTGAGGATTTCATCGGACGGTTCGCCGTTGGCGATTTCTGTAGTGAACTCTATCGATTCGGGAATGGGCCGGCATGCGGTCACGAGCCGATCGATAGCCGCATTTGCTTCTTCAACAATTTCGCTCGCCGCGTCCACCGGAACAGTGGGACGCGCTTCGATCACGTGAAGCAGATGGAGCGCCGCCGAAGGAACGCTGCTCATTTCCACTGCGATGCGGAACCCCTCGACTGAATCGGGAGAAAAGTCGACTGCCGTTAGGATTCGCTTGAACGGCATGCTTGCGCTACCTCTCAGTCAAACCGCGAGCATTTCCAGTTGGGCTTCGGCCAGTTGGAAAGCGACGGCTTTCAGATTGTTTTCAGCCATGCTCGGAACTTCAAGTGACAGAACCTGCAGTCACGTTCTGCCGGGTCGGTCGGGCCGAGATGCGCACGAAAAAAGTAGATTCAGTCAATTTCGAATCGGCGCTTCTATACCCATGTCGACATTATCACTTTCGGTGGAATCCACATGTCCTGAGGGCTGTTTATGACCCCATGTCCAGCCGCTGATTTCCGGCGAATCCTCGCCGTGCTCGTAAATGTACTCCTTGTGATCGATGAGTGCGTCGCGGATGGTCTGCTTGGCATACGCGGCTCGCGCACCCAACTGCGGCAACCGGTCGATCACGTCCTGCACGAGGTGATAGCGGTCTATTTCGTTCATCACGCACATATCGAACGGCGTAGTGGTCGTCCCCTCTTCCTTGTAGCCGCGAACGTGGAGATTGTCATGATTGGTCCGGCGATAGGTGAGACGATGAATCAGCCAGGGATAACCGTGAAAGGCAAAAATAATCGGCTTATCCTTTGTGAATAAGGCGTCGAAATCTTTGTCGCTCAAACCGTGCGGGTGCTCGCGGGGCGATTGCAGGCTCATAAGGTCAACGACGTTCACGACGCGAATTTTTAGCTCGGGCAGATGCCGGCGCATCAGATCCACTGCGGCGAGCGTTTCCAGCGTCGGGACGTCGCCACAGCACGCCATCACGACGTCCGGCTCGCTGCCGCGGTCATTACTTGCCCATTCCCAGATGCCGATGCCCGCCGTGCAATGCTTCACCGCCTGGTCCATGTTGAGCCACTGCGGAGCCGGCTGTTTACCGGCAACGATAACGTTGACGTAATTTCGGCTCCGCAAACAGTGATCCGTGACAGAGAGCAGACAGTTCGCATCCGGCGGCAGATACACGCGGACGACTTCCGCTTTTTTGTTGATCACGACGTCGATAAAACCTGGGTCCTGATGGCTAAAACCGTTATGGTCTTGCCGCCACACGTGCGAAGACAACAAATAATTAAGCGATGCGATGGGCCTGCGCCACGGGATCTCGTTGCACGCTTCCAACCATTTGGCGTGCTGGTTAAACATCGAATCGACGATGTGGATGAATGCTTCGTAGCACGACAAAAAGCCATGTCGTCCCGTAAGTAAATAACCTTCGAGCCAGCCCTCGCACTGATGCTCGCTCAGCATCTCCATGACGCGGCCATCCGGCGCCAGCTTGTCATCGTAATCGAAGCGCTCTGCGACCCAGGCGCGGTTGGTCACTTCGAGCACATCCTGCCAGCGGTTGGAATTGTTTTCGTCAGGGCTGAACAGGCGGAAATTTTTGCTCTCCAGATTGAGCTTCATCACATCCCGAAGGAACTGTCCCATGACACGCGTCGCTTCGGCATTCACTTCTCCCGGACTCGGCACCTCCACCGCATAATCGCGGAAATCCGGCAAACGGAGGTCTTTCAGCAAAAGACCGCCGTTGGCATGCGGATTCGCGCTCATTCGCCGTGCGCCTTTAGGAGGAAGCGCGGCCAAGTGGTCCCGGAGCCGGCCCCTTTCATCGAAGAGCTCTTCGGGTTTGTAGCTCTTCATCCATTGCTCGAGAAGTTTTACGTGCTCCGCATTATTGTGCATTTCCGCCATCGGCACCTGGTGCGAGCGCCAGTAGTCTTCGGTTCGCCTGCCGTCAACTTCCTTGGGTCCCGTCCAGCCCTTCGGGCTACGCAACACAATCATCGGCCAACGCGGCCGGTCGACGCCGTTTCTGGAGCGCCTGGCGTTGCTTTGAATCTGCTGGATCTCATCGATGACGCGATCGAGCGTAGCTGCCATCAGTTGATGCATTTTTTCCGGTTCATCCCCCTCGACGAAATAGGGCGTATAGCCGTAACCGCGCAAAAGTTGCGCGAGCTCTTCGTGAGTAATGCGCGCCAACACGGTAGGACGTGCGATCTTGTAACCGTTGAGGTGCAGGACAGGCAGCACGGCGCCATTAATCGCCGGGTCTAAAAATTTGTTCGAATGCCAGCTTGTCGCCAACGCTCCCGTTTCCGCTTCGCCATCGCCGATCACGCACGCAACGATCAGATCCGGGTTATCGAGGGCCGCGCCGTACGCGTGCGACAGTGAATAACCTAGTTCGCCGCCCTCGTTGATCGAACCGGGAGTTTCGGGCGCAGCGTGGCTGGGGATCCCGCCGGGAAACGAGAACTGCTTGAACAGTTTTCTCATTCCCTCCTCGTCCTGTGAGATGTTCGGATAAATTTCACTGTAGGTTCCTTCGAGGTAGGTGTTCGCGACGATACCCGGACCGCCGTGTCCAGGGCCGGTGATATAGATCATGTCGAGATCGCGCGCCTTGATGACGCGGTTCAAATGAACGTAGATAAAATTCAGGCCGGGGGTGGTTCCCCAGTGGCCGAGCAATCTCGGTTTGATGTGTTCTTTGCTGAGTGGTTCCTTCAGCAGCGGATTGTCGTAGAGGTAAATCTGTCCCACCGATAGATAATTCGCGGCCCGCCAGTAGGCATCAATAAGCCTCAATTGTTCTCTGGTTAAGGGCTCCGGCATATGTTTTCTCCTCTATGGCGAGGCGGGCATGTGCACTGCCCGACCCGCAAATGAAATCGCATCCATCTCTTCACGGCCATCTCTTCACGGCCAGGATATCGCGAGCACTTGGTATGTGATCATGAACACACGATGCCGCGCCTGCAAGACTTTAGAGAAATGGAATGGTCGTTCGCGAAGCGAATTTTGCCGGACGTCGAGCTCAATATTTCGATAGAGCGGCAATCAGGTTTCGCGCGCCGGCGGGCGGCTGAACTTTTCCTGAGAGAATTTCTCCCGCCGTGACCGGCTTGCCGTAGTATGCTTTGTGGCGTCATCTCGCGTGCCGATGCCTGTGCCCTCCAGTGAAACGCCAGCAAAAAGCCCATGCGGCGAGACCATGGAGCACGCCGTCAACAATGTTGCCGCAATGATACACATGATGGCTTTCATCCGGGCAACTCCCTATGGGCTAAAGTTCCATTTATGAATGGATCAATCAGATTTAATCTGACTATTAATGATTGAGAACGATCTGGAGCTGGAGATCAAGACCCAGCAGTTAAAAATCATCGTGCCCATCTGGCCCACCAGTGTTCCTACGGTTTGACTCTTCCATCGAGAACCGAGGAATAAGATTGAGGTCTTGGGCGCTACGAACGAACCACTCTGCAAAGATGACCCCATCTTCTCGCCTTCGTGACACCGAGCCTGCGCCCGACTGGTATCCCAACATTTGCGCCGGATAGCGTCAAAAGCTTTAATCGATTTTCGAGCTTGGCTGATTAAAGCTTGTTCACTTCGGTTTTGAAGGGCTGACGGTTTTGAACAACCTCGCACGCAGGAATTCGAGGATGCCAACGTGCTTCTGCGAATCGTGAATCATGGTGCTATAAAGTAAGGCAAAGACGTCGCGAGCCAATCCCTCGCTTTCTTGCTTTAACTTCTCATATTCTTGTATTGCACCGCGCTCAGCTTCAATAAACAGGTCTAGCGATCGAATTAACGGCTCGGCCTTGCCGCTTCTCCTGCTCGCTCTGCGCTGTGGGGTTCCCGCTCGAGTTGATGATAACTCATCTCTCAGCCTTGAGATCATACGGCTCGTAAGCTCGTGATGCCTTTCCTCATCAGCGACGACGAGACCCAGAAGAAACCGAATTAATGGATCGGTGGATTCCTGAGCAATCTCTCGATACGTCGAGAGCAACCGTTCTTCCTGGATGGTCTGGGAATGGATTTCGATCATGAGTTGCTGAACCGAAGACAACTCCGGGGACTCCGGTATTCCCCATGCGCTATCCTTCAACCGTTGACGTGCGATGACTTTGATCGATTTGGGTGGCCAATCTCGCGCCATCGTGATCTCCTTCGGTAAAGCCGTGCGGCAACACCAAGCAGCCACGAGCTTTTACGCAAACAAGCGAGCAACGCACATGCCATGATTCCACAGCGCTAGAGTATCGCATCGTTCTGAGAATTGAGAAATATCCTCCGGCGGTTTCCGATTAATGCGAAGAATTTATCGAGAAACGGAGCGAAGGATCGGAATTCAGGTGGCACCCGTATTGCGCAGTGCGGTTACAGCAGGCGTAAAGAGGCCCCCATGACCACCGTTGAAAATCTAATTTCAAGATATCGCGAGTCGCTTGAGGACGCCCCCCTCCAAATCGCCGCCGACTACAAACAACAACATCCTCATCAGAAACTTGTCGGTTGTTATCCTGTTTATACCCCTGTGGAATTGATCCATGCCTCAGGCATGCTCCCGGTCGGCGTCATTGGCGCAGGTAACCGCCTTGAGATCGCCCACGCGGATTCTCGTTTTCAGTCTTTCGTCTGCTCGATTGTAAAGAGCACCCTCGAGTTGGGCCTGACGGATAAGCTGAATTTCCTCGACGGGATCGTTTTTCACTCGATCTGCGATCCGGCGCGCAATCTCGGCAGCGTCTTCAAAAGAAATTTTCCCAACCTCATGGTCGAATATATTCACTTTCCCCAGAACATGACTTCAACCCACACCCTGGATTACCTCGTCGCGGAGTACCGAAGACTTGCCGCTAGCTATGAGCAATTGTCCGGCAAGAAGATTACAGATGAAGCATTGCAAAACAGTATCGCGCTCTATAACGAACAACGCCGCCTGCTCCGAGAACTCTACGCCATCCGTCGAGAAACACCGCAGAATCTTTCGACCGTTGAATGTTACGTTCTGACACGCATTGGTACCCTGCTGCCGCCCGACGAGCACATCGCGATCTTGCGCGAAGCGCTCCCGCAACTGCACCGGCGTGATGAAAAGCCCAAGGACCGGATCAAGGTCGTCCTGGAGGGATCCTTCTGCGAGCAACCTCCGATCGAGCTGCTCGACGGGCTCGAATCCGCCGGCTGCTATATCCTTGATGATGATATCCTGACCGGCTGGCGCTGGTTTACCGACGATATTCCGGTTGATAACGATCCGCTGCGGAATCTCGCCGATGCTTATCTCAATCAGAGCGTCTATTCGGGCGTGAAACACGACACGCGCGAACCGAAATCCAAACACTTGATCGACAAATTCAAAGAAACCGGTGCCGCGGCGGTGTTGATCCTCGCAGCCAAATTCTGCGAGCCGGCACTGTTCGACTATGCCCTCTATAAACGGGCACTGGAGAAAGAGAGCATTCCGCACCTCTGCCTCGAATTCGAAGAAAAGATGTGGATTTTCGACAAGGCGAGAACGGAAGTAGAAACATTTGTCGAATCCATGTTGTTCGATTGAAAACGGTTTGGAACTTTCGAGTTCGGTTTGCGCCGAAACGAACGGAGAAAAGAAATGGCAGAAGTAGCCGTAGCCGCCAAAAGCACCTATCAGGGTCAGATGCATCTTCTACAAAAGGAGATGATGGGGCGCTACTTCGAGCGCATGACCCGTGCCGCCGAACAAGGCGACGGCAAAGCCGTCTATATGCTGATCAGCGGCAACCCGGTGGAGTTGATCCAGGCATTCGATCTGATCCCGGTCTATCCGGAAATCGATGCCCTGCAACTGGCAGCGAAGAAAAGCGCGCTGCCCTTCATCCTCAAAGCCGAGGAATTGGGCTATTCAATGGACAACTGCGCATACGTGAAGGCCGACGTCGGGCTCTTTCTCGGCGATCGTAAGACTCCGTTCGCGACAATCCCGCTGCCATCGCTGATTCTCTGTAACTATGTCGGTTGCAATGTCTACTTGCAGTGGTTCGAACACCTGGCGGAGTACTGCAATGGTCAACTCTACAACCTCGACATTCCGTTCTTACGAGACCCTTCCGGCCAGCCGAGCCCAGAGGACATTACATACGTCGTGCGTCAACTCGAAGAAGTGATTGAGATCTGCGAAAAGCTGACGGGAAAGAAACTCGACTATGCCCGGCTGAAACAGATCGTCAGCCGTTCTAGCGAGACCGGCGAGATGTGGTCGCGCATCAAAGGGCTGACCAAGAATATCCCTTCTCCCTTTGACGCCTATTTCGACTCCGTGACGATGATGGCGCCGCTCTACTGTCTCAGAGGAACCGAAGATGGTGTGAGATTTTTCGAAACCGCTCTTAAAGAGATGGAGGAAAAAGTGAAAATGGGAACCGGACCGTTGCCGGAGGAACGGTTCCGCTTCATCATCGAAGGACCGCCGCCGTGGCCCTATCTGCGAACATTTAGAGATATGTTTGCCAAATGGGGCGCAGTAGCGGTGGCCTCGACTTACTCTACCGTCGGCGGTTTGTGGGAGTTCGGTTTCCGGCATGATGCCAATCACCCGTTGGAATCCATCGCCCAGCACATGCTTCAATGGAACGTCACCAATCGCAACTTCCTGCAGCGCTACCAGCAGATTCGCCGCTATGTCGAAGAGTGGCATGCCGACGCTCTGGTCATTCATTCGGTTAAAAGCTGCCGCTTGTTCTCCGCGGGACAGGGTGACATGCGTGAATATTTCACCAAGGAGCTAAACGTCCCTACTCTATTGGTCGAATCCGATCTGGAAGATCCACGCTATTTTTCCGAAGCGCAACTCAAGAACCGCATCGATGCATTTTTCGAATCTCTGGAACACAAAAAAATGGTTCGTGCCGGAGCGGAAGCAGGAGGCGCAGCATGATTTACGCGGCGGGTATCGATGTCGGCTCCACGCAGACTAAAGGAATCATCCTCAACGACAAGCTCGAAATCGTTGCCCGAGCCTTGACCGATACTGGCGCCTATGTGACCCGAGCGGCGGAACGCTGCTTCGCCGAGGCCCTGAAAACCTGCGGCATCGGACGAGAGCAAGTCTTATACGTCGTCGGCACCGGTTACGGACGCTACAAAGTGACCTTTGGCGACGCTCAGATCACCGAGATCAGCTGCCATGCCCGCGGCGCGAGCTACCTCTTTCCAAAGACCCGCACAGTCATCGACATGGGCGGGCAGGATGCCAAGGGCATTAAGATCGGCCTCGACGGCGACGTCAAGGACTTCGTCATGAACGACAAGTGCGCCGCCGGCACAGGACGATTTCTCGCCAGTGCGGCCGAGGCTCTGGGCATGAGCTTGGGCGATATCGGCAACATCTCACTGAAAGCGAAAAATCCGGTGCGCCTGACTACCGTCTGCACGGTCTTCGTCGAGTCCGACATCATGTCCTACCTGGCCCAAGGGAAAAAGACCGAAGATATTCTCGGCGGCGTGCACAGCGCCATCGCCGCACGAACCATTTCATTGGTGCGGCGTGTCGGCATCGAACCGGAAGTGACTTTTACCGGAGGCGTGTCGCTCAACATCGGCATGGTGCGCGCCCTCGAAGAAAAACTTGGCATAAAACTCAACGTCAGTCCGGATTCGCATTTTGTCGGCGCGCTTGGCGCGAGCATCTTCGCACTCGAGCGTGCAGCCAAGGCGACAGGCGAGAGACCACAGGCAGGTATCAGTGCGGGGCCAGCTGCCTAGCGCCTCGCGCCTATTGCCTAGTTTAAGGAGGCATCATGACATTCGTCGCCGGCATCGACATGGGTGCAAAATCCACCAAAGCGGTAATCATGGATGGGGAGAAGCGTGTCTGCGCCAAGGCGGCAATAAAGACCCGTCCGGATTTCGCCGCCGTCGCTAGAGAAGCTCTTCACTCGGCTCTACAGCAGGCCGGCATCACTGAGAACCAGGTCAATTACATCGCGACCACTGGTTTTGGCCGTTATAACGTGCCGTTCCGGGATATTCAGATCACCGATATTACGTGCGTGGGGCGTGGCGCGGTCTTTCTATTTCCCAAAACCCGCTGTGTCCTCGATATCGGCGCGCAAAGTACCCGAGCACTAAGGGTGAGCGACACCGGCAAAGTGCGTGAGTTTCGCACCAACGACAAGTGCGCCGCAGGCGCCGGCGGTTTCATCGAGCGCGCCTGCAAATATCTCGAAGTTCGGGTCGATCAGGTGGGCGATCTCTCACTTCAAGCCACTAAGCCGCAAACGATCAGCAGTGTTTGCGCTGTCTTGGCCGAGTCGGAAATCATCAATCATGTCTCCACCGGCGAGACCGTCGACAACATTCTGCGTGGCGTGCATAACTCGCTCGCCTCCCGCGC
>DATBEY010000396.1:0-8307 GCA_036558765.1 Binatia bacterium
GTTATTTGCACGGTCGGAATGCCCGCCTTTTCCAGTTCCGTGGTGATCGCAGCGCCGCTGCGCGTGCTCGTCCCTCACGTCGATGTGAGAATGATCGCATCCACTCCTAGGCGTTTGGCTTTGTCCGCGATCTCGCGACCCATCCGGCGTGTATTCGAGAGTGGATTGGCCAGGCCGGAAGTCGAAATGAATTCATCGCACAGCTTACCAACTCTCCCTTCTTTTTCGAGCTCGCGAACGACATCCAGCGGCACTAACCGATCGGGATCTTGCCGGACAAACTGCGGATCATAGCCGCCGTGCGAGATCTCGTAATCATCACTTTTCAAATCGTCACAATCCTTGATGCTGTAGGAACCCCAACGGGTGGCGGCCGAGCCTTGGATCTTATCGGGATTACCCTTGGGCACGAGGCCGCCGTCGGTAACAAGCATGAGCTTTGCTTTCTTCAAATCCTTGACACCGGGGGGCATGGGAATACGTTCAAAGGTTGCCGGCACCATTTCCGATTCAAAAGGTTGTCCCTTCACCTTGGCCATGAGCATATCGACGAGCCTCTCGGCCGCGGTTTTCTCCACGAATTGATCATGAATCAACCCGCGCGGAATATAGCCCTCATCCGTGGGCGAGCCAATTTCCTGGTTCAAGCTGAGTTTCTGCGCAAAACGGGCCATCCGGGCCAGCACCTCGCCCATTTTCGCGGCGCTTTCACGGCTATCGATGATATATAAACTTTCCCGAAAGAGATCGGCACCAGGATTTTCGCGAGCCATGCCGGTGACAACTGGAATTTCCAATTGTGATTGTACAGCTTTACACAAAGCCCCCGCGGCAACACCGTATCTTCCAGCCAAAAAACACGGACCGGCAACAAACAGCTTGGCGTGCGCTGCGCGAATCTCTTCCAACGCGGAAGCAATAAACTGATCCTGGTTTTCAGTCGCGTAGTTGTCACCGCAAATCAAGGTCAATACGATTTCCGCGCCAGTGCCGAGCAATTGCTCCAACTGCTTTCCCGGCCCGATCGCGCCGTTGCGACTCTCCAGCGGTGCTGCGGCCTTCTCTTCTCCACCGAGCCCGCCGAAAAACTGATTCAGGTAATGGACCACCCGCATGTTTCCTCCGAAGAATTCCCAGCACCATAGCAAAACGGGCGCAGCATGCTGCGCCCGGTCCTAATAAATCACAGAGCGCAAACGAGACGCGCCCTGCTGATTCGCGACTCCAACGATATTGAGGGAATCGATCTCAATCGGTCCCGCAAGCAATTCCGCCATTCCGCCGTTCGCCGCCAGCACGCGCTCCGCACGGGGCAACTGCC
The DNA here is from genome assembly GCA_036558765.1 of Binatia bacterium. Taxonomy (GTDB): domain Bacteria; phylum Desulfobacterota; class Binatia; order UBA9968; family UBA9968; genus DP-20. The sequence goes on from DATBEY010000396.1 coordinate 1,322, forward strand.
AGCGCGTGCCGTTGCCGCCGATACAGACGATGGCGTCGACTTCAGGAGAATTGAACAGCAGCGCCGATTCAACCCGATGATCACGGGCGAGATCCGTCACTTGAACCGCGGTCTTGATGCGATGCCGTTCGAGCAATCGCGCCGTTTCAGCCAAATCGCTATGTGGCACGCCGCCACCGAACTTCGTGAGCACTGCCGCTTCAGCGCGCAGAGCCCAAGTGACCAGGTGAGCGGCAAATTCGGCGTTACGCTCTCGGTCTAAATTGTCCGCCGCCGCGATGGTAGCCACTGTGCCGACAAAATTTAATTCGCCCCTGTGGTGGCGCCTGTAGAGCTCTGCGACGACTGGATTATTTTGGTAAAAGTAAGTCTCTGCGCCACCAATCGACGTGTGGTAAGACGTCGTAATCGCGCCGTCGAGCCATTCATTCGGGTGCAATAACGTCGGCAGCATGCCATCCGTATTGGCGCCATAAATGATTTGTTCTTCCGGTTCGGGCTTTCTCTGACGCGAAAAGATCTGGCCGACATAGGCTACACGAGTCAGTGAGGCGCGATCAGCGTCAACGAAATTATCCAATATTTGAGTATCTGCCGGCGCTGCATCGATGGCGATTTGCGCCAACCGCACGGCAATTCTCAGTTGCGCGATGCGGTAAGCTTTGTGTCGGGTGTATTTAGGTATGGTGGATTTCGTATGTGGAATGACGATCAAGTGCCATAGCTTGGAATACCATGAAGCCTCAGCGGCTTCCCCGTTCATTTCCAGAACATAACCGGTCACCCCGCGTGATTCTCCGGGTGATTCTTCTCGTAAAATCGTGACGGCAGTGCCTTGAAGCACATGTGTTGTTCCGAACCCCGCAGTCTGCGGCGGACCGAGAACACCCGGCCAATCGGGACTTCCACCAGCTGCTTTGGCCCTCGGCTCGACAATGTCGAAGATCGGACCAGCCCGGCAACTTTCTCCGGGGCGCGCAATCTCAAACTCGACCGAGTCGAACGCGTTATCCTCCAAAACCATCCGTCGCAACTCGTCGACGTCGACCGTAAGGAGGTTTCCATCGAGCTGGTGTTTATCGCCGAACGTCAGATTCGTGATCGGGTGCAAAGCCAGGGTGAGCGCCATATCGAGCTACCAGATAAGGACTGTAGTGCCGAAATCTTTGCCTTGTCAATTCGGCGATTGCTTGACATGACACCTTGAGCGGCATTACGCTTCTGGCAACGGGTAAAGCGCAATGGCAAAGAACGATTTCAAGATTTTTGATAGCGACATGCATATCATGGAGCCGCCGGATCTATGGGAGCGCTATATCGAACCGGAATTTCGCGCTCAGGCGCCGCGTGGAAGAACTTCGGAAAACGTCCGCGACCTCGGCACGATTTTTCCCGCGCTTCCGAAGGATTCCCGGCGCACCGGCGGGACGCCGCACCGCGGGCGCAATTACAACAAAAACCAGGAGATCTACCGAAATCACGCCGAGCGCGGCTGGACGGGAGAAGTTCAGCTCGAAGCGATGGACACCGAGGGCATCGATGTCGCCGTCCTATTTCCCACACGCGGCCTCGGCATTCTTACCTTCCCCGAGCAAGATCCGCGCTTTGCGGCGGCTATGGCGCGCGCTTATAACGATTGGCTCCGCGACTTTTGCAAAGCCGATCCGAACCGCCTGCTCGGCGCCGGCATGATTTCGGTCTATGACATCAACGACGCGGTCTGCGAAACCCGCCGAGTCGCTGAGGAATACGGTTTTAGATCGGTATTTCTCCGCTCGAATATCGTGAACGGCAAGAACTGGTACGATCCTGACTACGAGCCGCTCTGGAATCTCCTCGAAGAGCTCAACTTGCCGCTCGGATTTCACGAGGCATCGGCATCGCGTTCGCGCCAATGCGCCGAGAACTTCGAGCCAAACTTCGGATTGCGGCGCGTCTATGCGCAACCGTTCGAGCAAATGCTCGGCCTCGGCAGCTTTACTGGCGGCGGGATACTCGAAAGACACCCAAACATGAAAGTCGCTTTTCTCGAAGCCAATTGCTCGTGGCTGCCGTGGCTGCTTTGGCGCCTGGACGAAGGGTACGAGCGCGAGGGTGATATCTTCATGCCCGATTTGAAAATGCCGCCCAGCGAGTACTTCAAACGCCAGTGCTTCATCTCCGTCGAACCCGATGAAGCGCCAGCCCGCCATACCATCGAAGAAATCGGCTGTGATCAGCTGGTCTTCTCGACAGATTATCCGCACGGCGATTCCAAATATCCGCACGCAGTAGAGAGCTTTTTAACTCTTTCTTTATCCGATGAAGAGAAACGCAAAATTCTTTGGGACAACTGTGCGCGATTTTATGGTTCCGCTGACTCCGTGAGTCCTGGCACAACGGCACAGAAAAAATCAGCCCAACAACTGCAGGTATAGGAGGAATTATGGAGACGCAAAGCGAGATTCAATCCCATTCGAAAACAATTGGCGAAAACGGTATGGAACGATTCATCCGGAAAACGCGCGCGCTTTTCGCTCAAGAATCCGATCTCGACAAACGCTGGAACGCGCTGCGGCCGATCCTGGCGGAATTGCTTGCGGATACGGAAGTCATCACCGCCTCGCAGCGCTGGCCGGATTGCGTGCCGGCAAACGGCCGCGCCGAGAATCTACTGTTCTACGAAGATCCCGATTACGGCTTTGCGATTAACGGGCTCACCAAGGGAGAGGCCAGGCATGGGCAGCGCGCACGCATTCACGATCATGCACACATCTATACTCTTTACGGCGTCCTCGACGGGCGCGAACGAGTCATCCGTTATGACCGGCTCGATGACCGCTCAAAACCGAATTATGCCGAGATTCGCGAAGCGAGTAATGTGCTCGTCGGCCCGGGAGAGATCGACTTGGTGAAACCATACGAAATTCACACCGAGCTTACCGTCGGTGAACGCACCGTCGCCGTGATCATCCGCAGCCAAAAGGGGGGTGACTTCAACCAAGGCCGCTACATCCCCGAAAAGAACGAATACTACGAAAGCCTCGGCCCGCGCCAAACCCCTTGTGAGATGCTGCCGAAAGATTGAGCGGAATTCACCAACCGGAAATGAGCGGAGAATCTATGTCGCGTGCCGAAAGAGTCGAAGAAACACCCGCGCTCCTTGAAGCCCTGATCAATTATTCGGTCGACACCGGTGTAAAGCCGGCGAGCTATGGCGGCATCAACACCTTCGAAGCCGACAGAAAACGCACCGGAAAATATCAAGAGCATAAGGTGCCGATTCACGACGGGCGAGCGATTGCGAAAGAACTTTCCCTTGAAAAAGAAGGATTCATCTTCGTTCACCACGACACCAAAATGAGGGACTTCTACGACGAAGCCGAAATTCGCGCGGTTTATTATCCGGAAATCGAGCAACTGGTAAAACAAACTTCAGGTGCTAAGCGGGTTTTGGTCTTTGATCACACGCTTCGTTCCGCGGACAGCGCGATGCGCGAAGCCAAGCAGATCAGCGGCCCGGTCCGCAATGCGCACAATGACTATACCGAGTGGTCGGGCCCACAAAGGGTACGCGATCTGCTGCCCGATGAGGCCGATGAGCTTTTGACCCGTCGCTTTGCGGTCGTGCAGGTGTGGCGGCCCATTCGCCATCCGGTTGAACGAGAGCCCTTGGCGATCGCTGATGCGAGAAGTATCGGAACTAAAGAATTATTTCCAAGCTCACGTGTCTACCCGGACCGGGTCGGCGAAGTCTACCATTGCGGCTACAATCCGGAACACCGCTGGTATTACTTCCCAAAGATGCAGAGAGACGAAGCGATTGTGTTCAAGACGTTTGATTCGGCCAAGGACGGCCGCGCCCGCTGGACGGCGCATTCGGCATTCGACGATCCTACTAGCCCGCCCGATGCTCCCCCGCGTGAAAGCATCGAAATGAGAACCTTGGCCTTTTTTTAAGGACACTTTCCAGCGACGCCGACCTGCCTCCGCACATGTAAATACAGCAACAGAAGCATCGGCGCGAAGTAGAAATACCAAAAATCATTCACAGCGATTATTTTGCCTAATACCAATACTGCCGCAAAAGCCAAATATAGCCCGATAATCAGGTAGCGTTGCCGCTTAATAATACTTTCCTTTGCCATCCACACAGCGCACTGCACCACGGCGGGTAACAAAACGACATGATCGAACGTCCAGGCAAAGCTCGCAGTCGCCACAGACACTAGAAGCACCAGCGGTGTCTCGACAATCCAGTTCCAGCCGGCGCGATAATGCGACCAGTACCAGATAAACCAAAGTGCTCCGAGAACGGATGGCAACCAGCGGATCACGCCGCTCGGATTTCCCAATAACACGGCGAGCGCAGTGCCCAACGTCGGTGTCGCCCATTCAATCGGCTGCACGACGGCATGACTGCTCAACAGCTCTACGTACTCGGTATAAATCGCGGAATTCCACCCTAAAGGCATGAGCACGAGCAGCAATCCGGCGACCGCTGCGCCCAGGGCGAGACGCCAAAGTTTTTCCTTGAGAACCCAGAATATTAATGCGATCCAGAGCAGATACGAGACATGCGGCTTAATCGAAACGAGGCTCAGACTGGCGCCGGCAAAAAGCCACGCTTTTTTTTGCGCGAAAAAAAGAAATCCGATAATGCCCAACAAGATCAGCGGTCCGATCTGCCCCAATAACAGCGCGAAATAGATGGGCGGAAAAACCAGCACTGCCAATAAGCTATAGCGGGCGTTTTTAGGATTGCCAGCATAGGACTGCCACAGAATTTGCGCGCCCACAAAAATGATCAAGCTGTGCAACAGAAACCAAGTCAGTTGCGCAGTATCGTAACCGAGCACCCCCAATGGCATAATAAGCGGTAAAGTCCAAGGTGGGTTCCACATGACGAGCGGCTCCGGCTGCGACCACCCGATCGATCTTTCGATGAGCAGCAATTCGGTTGGAGAATAGGGATTGCCGCCGGCGAGCAATAGTTTCGCGGCGGCCCAATATTCAACAAAGTCGTTTATCACAGGCTACGGAGGTCATTTCCGCGATCTCGCGGACGGAGGCGATCAGGGTAGCACACCCACAAACGGCTGTGCTAGTTAATTGCCGATAGGGAGATTCGAATCGCACATGGAGAGTACGTCAAGGCCGAATTTTCTTTTTATCATCACCGATCAGCACCGCGCCGATCATCTCGGCTGTTATGGCAATCCGATCGTCCAAACAACCAATATCGATCGGCTCGCGAGTACCGGCACTCGATTTGATCGTTTTTACGTGGCGACACCGATCTGTATGCCCAACCGAGCGACACTGATGACCGGCAGAATGCCGTCTTTACACGGAGCTCGTCAGAATGGGATTCCGTTGTCTCTCACGGCGACAACCTTCGTTGATATCATGCGCGCTGCCGGCTACGACACTGCCCTGATCGGCAAGTGCCATCTGCAAAGCATCAGCGGCAGTGTGCCGACCATCGGCATGCCGGTTGCCGATCCAACCAAGACTCCGCCGCCTGCGCATTTGCGCGAGGCCGATCACAGTCGGCCCGCTCACGGCCGCTATGACCAGGAACTGCGCTCAACCTGGATGAACGATCCGGATTTCGAGCTGGCGCTTCCCTATTACGGTTTTGACCATGTGGAACTCGCCGTTGGCCACGGCGATCAAGTCGTCGGCCATTACGACCGCTGGTTGAGGCAACGCTGCGCCGACGCCGACTCGCTCCGCGGTGCCCGAAATCAATTGCCCGGCAACAACTACATTGCGCCGCAAGCCTGGCGCACGCGAGTGCCCGAGGGGCTTTATCCCACCGCATACATTGCCGAACGCACGATGATGTATTTAGAAAATTATGCGCGCACGGATCGGAGTCGGCCTTTTTTCCTGCAATGCTCGTTTCCTGATCCACATCATCCATTTACACCTCCGGGGCGTTATTGGGACATGTACGACCCGAAAGCGATTGCATTGCCAAGATCATTTAACTCCGCGGAGCGGCCGATTCCGCCCCATTTGCAGGCTCTTTATGAGGAGCGCACCCAGAATACCGCCAATAGAGACGGCCAACGCACATTTGCCATCACCGAGGGTGAGGCACGCGAGGCGATTGCGCTGACCTACGGCATGATCTCGATGATCGACGATGCCGTCGGCAGCATCCTGGGTTGGCTCAAAATGCTCCGCCTCGATGAAAACACTGTCATCATCTTTACCAGCGATCACGGCGATTTCATGGGCGATCATCAATTATTGCTAAAAGGCGCGCTGCATTACCGCGGTTTAGTACGTGTGCCCTTCATTTGGAGCGACCCGGAATCAGAGTCGAAAGGGTTCGTAAACACCGGACTCTGCAGCACCCTGGATATTGCGAGGACCGTCTTGAGCCGTGCCGGCCTCGAAGGGCATAATGGCATGCAGGGAATCAGCCTGTTACCTGCAGCCCACGGCGAAACCACCGGCCATGATGCGCTGGTCATCGAGGAACACCAGCGACGGGGCTATATGGGATTGGGGAATAACTTTCGCGCGCGCAGCCTTATAGCCGAGTATTTTCGTTTGACTCTTTACGAAGGCGTCGAATGGGGAGAGCTTTATGACTTGGCCGAGGATCCCGATGAGTTGAATAATCTCTGGGATAACCCGCAATGTCGCGATCGACGATACGAACTCACCGAGAGATTAGCGCGAAAAATGATGGAGCTCGCCGATTCCAGTCCCCTCGCCACCCACCATGGGCCCTAAAGTTAGTGATGAGCTTTGAGTGCTGAGTGCTGAGAAACGAATGCATTTTAGTTCCAGCACTAGCACTCATTAGCTCAGCGCGCAGAACCTTACGGCTTCACACCTGATACGATCAGAGCCGGCATGGGCAATTCGACAATTTCGCCTCGGGTATACTTTGCCACTTCGGTGCGCATGCCTTCGCGTATTTTGTCCAGGACCGTGGGTTTTTGCGCGCGCAGCAGTCCGGCGGTTCGCACCGTGCTGTCTTTCAT
>DATBEY010000397.1:0-3921 GCA_036558765.1 Binatia bacterium
AAAACATGGTATTTATTTGCAAGCCCTCGGCGATTTCTGCCGACGGCTCAACGATCAGCACTTGGGGCGACACCGTCGTAATCACCAAAACCGGCGGCAAACGGCTGGGCAAACGCCCGCATGAATTAGCGGTATCTGTGGGATGAACTCACCGCAGAGATCCGGAGTGCCCTGAGTTCTTTGCGTCTCTTATGAAAATTCCGATCAGCGGCAAAATCCCCTGGTCCTACGGCCGCCCGCTTTGCAAAAGGGGCTATCGGGATTTCTCGGCGTTGCCCACTGCGGCTTTTCATGCGCGGTGTTGTTACAAGTCGTCCATGAATTAGTCCGTGGTAAATCTTCTCATTCCGCCCTCCTGCGAGTGCTCGATCGCATGGAAAGCAGCAGAACCAACATGGATACAATCGTCATACCCCACGCGAACCAATCGCCGAAGCGCACATAGTAGGTCTCGCCGTTCAAAATATCGACTTCAGCGGGCATTGCCGCGGCCGTAAACATCGGCAACGTCTTCACCACTTCGCCCTTCGCGTTCACCAGCGAAGTGACACCGGTGTTGGTGACTCGCAGCAAAGTTCGCCGGGTTTCAATGGCGCGCGACCGCGCGAGCGCCAAATGTTGCCACGGTCCCACCGATCGACCGTACCAGGCGTCGTTGGTGAGGTTGACGAGTAAATTAGCGTGAGTTTCGCTGATAAACTTGCGCGCCAGATCCGGCATCAGGTCTTCGTAACAGATCAGCGGCGCAACCCTGATGTTTGAAGAAAGCTGAAAAGCAGTCGGCCCCTGCCCGGGCGTAAAGCCATCGGCGAATGGGATTCCGGGGACCAGAGACAAAATCTTTGAGAACGGCAAATACTCACCGAAGGCGAGTAAGACTTGTTTATGGTATCGCCCGAGAATCGTTCCCTGAGCGTCAGTAAAAAATGCCGTGTTGAAAGCCTTCATGCCGGGACGGCCGAGGGTTCCGCTAAAACTCTTTGCGCCAAAAATAAAATGGTTTTGCGGCGATTTGAACGACGGCATAAATTCTGGCGGCAGGACCGCCAAATTCTCCGGCACCATAAATTCGATGGCCGATTCCGGCCAAATCACGAGCCCGGGCGAATCCAACGAAGCGGTGATTCTCCGATGCTGGTCGAGATTTCTCTGGGCTAAAGTCGGATCCCACTTGAGATCGATATCGACATTGCCCTGTACAGCTCCCGTCGCGAGCTTTGGCGCGCGGGCCATTTCCTGTTCGACACTTCTGAGCCTTCCAAACCCGTACACGAGCGACAGGATGATGGCGAGAGTAGAACAGGCAAGCGGCAAAAATGTCCGTGACTCCGCCAGACGGCGCGTCGACAAAAATCTGTAAACTGCTGCATTGAACCATACGACGACGAAGCTTGCGCCGTAGGGTCCGACGAGGTCGGCGCTCTGAACAAACCAGGAAAACGCGATCTGAGAGTTCGCCACGTGCCAGGGGAAGAGCAACGGAAATAGAAACTCGACCGCTACCCAAAACATTGGCGGAAAGAGACAAACGGGTCCCCATCCGGCAATCCGCAGGAACAACGCGAAGAGCGCCATTTCGACTGCCTGTAGCGCGGCATAAGCGATGAATATGATGACGCTTACGCCATAGGGAAATCCGCCGAAAGCGCTGATCGTGTACACCAGCCAATAAAAACCGATCAGGTGTGCGGCTGTGCCCATGACCCAGCCGTAAAATGTCGCCGAGCGCCAGCTACGGGCATGCTTCACCGTCCAGAAAAGTGGCACAAAAGAGAACCAGGCAAGCAGAAACAGTCTGGGATCGAGAAACGGCGCTGCTAATAGGCCGGCGGACAATAACGCAAGCAGCATCTGAGATATTGTCACAGCTGATCCGGCCGGCTCGTCGTGAGCTACCGCAGGCGAGCGGCGCGACTGAAACTATCGGGATCGAAGTCGTACGCCAGCTCGAGAAATTGCACGATGATTCGGGCGGTGACACCCCAGACATCCCAGTCGTTCACATAAAAATGATAACTCGGATGGCCGCCCGGCGAGAGCTGAGCGTCGCGAACAAAATTGGCTTGGGCCATCAATGAGCTGATCGGCACCGAAGCAACATCTGTCGTTTCGGCTGGATCGAGGCGAAATTCACAGCGCTCTGGAATCACGCCGACAACGGGCGTGACTACTAGGCCGTAACCTGCCGTGAATTCATCAAGCCGGCCGAGCACTCGGACGCAGTCTGGACCGATGCCGATCTCCTCGTAGCATTCGCGTAACGCCGTTTCCGTCGCGTCGGCATCTCGCGGGTCGACTCGGCCGCCGGGAAAAGCGATTTGACCCTTGTGAGTGGGCAAATGATCGGCTCGTCTGGTTAGAACAAGATATTCGCCGTCAGTCCGTTCCTGAATCGGTATGAGTACTGCCGCGGGCTTGTGCCCGTTCTCGGCGATGATTCGAGGCGTGCGCGAATTTAAAGCTTTGGTGAGTCGTTCTGAAAGCATCGTGCAGTAAAAACTTTGTCGGTTGTATGCTATGACTTTTAGTCAATTTAGCCAATGATCCTGCAAAACACTAGCGTCATGAAAGATCGTGATATTCACTCGGTAATCCGCATCTTGCGCCGCCAAGCACCGTCTTGGCAAACACCCATCGTAACTTTGATGGCGGAAACCTATCGGAGTCCGTTTCGTGTGCTGATCTCCTGCATTCTCAGTCTGCGCACCCAGGATTCTACCACCGCAAAGGCGTCCCATCGGCTCTTCGCCCTGGCGGATACGCCGGCAGCGATGCTTAAACTGAGCGCAAAAAAAATCGAGCAGCTGATCTATCCGGTAGGCTTTTACAAGACCAAGGCGAAAGCGATTCGCCACATATGCCGCACACTTCTTGAAGAATACGATGGAAAAGTTCCGGACGAAATCGATGAGCTACTGAAGCTCAACGGAGTCGGCCGCAAAACCGCCAATCTCGTCGTGACCCTTGGGTACAACAAACCGGGGATCTGCGTCGATACTCACGTCCATCGAATTTCCAATCGCTGGGGCTACGTAAACACAAAAACGCCGGAGCAGACGGAAATCGCGCTGCGTGCGAAACTTCCCAAGCCATACTGGATCGAATACAACGATCTGCTCGTGAGCTTCGGCCAGCACCTTTGCCGGCCAATCTCTCCGCTTTGTAGCCAGTGTCCGGTGCAAAGGTTTTGTTCCCAAATAAACGTCACTGTGAGGCGATAACTATGGCGCAAGAAATTCCGCCTGGATATTTTTCCAAAAATATCGAACCGCTCGGCTATCATGATTTGAACGGTAAGCCGGCCTTCAAGCTAGCACTGCAGGAAGTGAATCGCCGCTGGTATCTTTACGTCGCGCACCTTTGGCATCGCGGTTGGAGCGTGCTCGAGGTCACGGACCCCGCCGAACCACAGCTCTGTAATTTTATTCCCGGGCCGGAAAATACCTGGACAATTCAAGTCCAGGTGGCGGACGGTAAAATGATCACCGGTCTGGAGCGAATTGCGCCCGGTTGGGGCGGCGCCGACGGCCAAGCATTTGTCGAAGGATTCTTCATTTTTGATGTCAGCGCACCGACTGAGCCGAAACGACTCGGCCAGTTCGAAACCGGCAGCACGGGAACCCATCGGAATTTTTACGATGGCGGTCATCTCGTCCATGCCGCCGCGGGTGCCCCGGGTTTGCACGGAAAGATTTATCGCATTATCGACATCGCTGATCCTGCCAAGCCGCGCGAGGTCGGTCGGTTTTCATTGCCGGAGCAGCGACAGCAGGAGCCGGTCAATGGCTTGAAGTTTTCTTGTCATGGGCCGGCTCATCTGGAAGGTGATCGCGCGTATCTCTCATACGGCGATGGCGGCGGTATTATTCTCGACGTTTCCGACATGTCGGCGCCGAAGATGATTAGTCAGCTCGCGTTCCG
>DATBEY010000398.1:0-5616 GCA_036558765.1 Binatia bacterium
TCTAGTGTGTTGGGAGCGAAAAGTTCCTCCACAGTTAGCTTTCTTGCCAAAAGCCCTTGATCGGTCGAATAGTCGATAAACCGCTCGAGGTTGGCACGATTTCTTTTCAATCCGTTTGGCCATGGATCGTCACCGAACACTTCTCTTTCCTCCTCGAATAAATGCCTGCCCCAGACAAATCGCGACCAGTTGGGATCGTCATAATATTCCATGCAGGCTCGCTTCGCTCGATCGAACGCGTCACGGACGCTGATTGCAAGGCCTGGCTCGCTTTTCAAAATTTCGTCTTTAAAAGCGATCAGGTGCATGATCGGGTAATAGCCGTTCTTGCGAAAATACCTCGCCTCTTCCGCCTTCGGATCGGCGAATAGCCGGCGAATATTGCTGCCGGCGCTCAACGCCTCCTTGGGAGGGTGCGGCATCATCAGCGCATCGATCTCGCCATTTTTCACCATCGCGCCGATCTTCTGACCGGACTTCAACAATTGCATCCTGACGCCGTCGAGTGGTTTTAGCGGTACCGCCTCATCTTTGGAAATGTACCAGTCGATCTCGCGCCAAGGAACGCCATACTCGGCCTGCAAATCCCCCCTTGCGAGCACCGAAAGAGTTGTTTGGAAAGTACTGAGTCCGACTTTTCTACCGATCAGATCCTTCGGTGAAGAAATGCCTGAGTCTTTGTTGACCCACATCTGGGACAGGCTGAACAGTCGTCGCGGGAAAACGGGAATGGCCGTGAACGGCATGTTGCGGCTTTTAGCGACTAAGTAATTCGAAAGCGACAACTCACAGATGTCGAACTCGCCTCTTTGCAGCATTCGCTCATGCCGGTCCTGGCCGTGTCTCAGCGGATTCGACTGACCCACTTCGAGCACTTCAATATCGGCGCCTTCAGCACGCACGGAGCCGTCGAATAATGGAATGTGTCGATCGTAGTGCGAGAGCGCCATGGTGAGCTTAGCTTGAGTCATTTGTGCCCCCATCAATGAAACTTGGCTACTGCTTACTTTATTTTCGCGCAGCTTTCCATCCCGGAGCGTTGGCGGGCCAACCTATTCCATGAAGCTTCGGGCCTGCGCTGACCGAATTTACCGACAGAAGCCCCGCACTAAAAAACCGCAGCGGTAATCCTTAAAGACCGGGCTCTTCTCTGTCATGCGCATGCGCAATGGCGCTCTGCAGGCTTGGGTCGAGCTTCGATGAATCAAGAACGACTTTTCCGTCATGGGCGCTCTGAATGGTATCGGCTGGGACGACAAACTCGCCGGAATTTTCAACATAGACAACAATCTCGCCGCGCCCCGACCGGTGGACGTCGCGAATACCGCCGAAGGAGTCGCCTCCTTCTTTGAGATAAACTTGAGAGCCGATTTCAATCGCGCTCAATTCAACATTCATGGTTTGCTCCTCTTCGCTTGAATCCTGCGAACACAGACCGGTCTGAGCAACTGATATGCCATGCATGAGAAGCAAACATCCACGCGAAAAATGTTTAGGGATTTACTGACTCTTCGTGTATCCTAATCACCTGCGATGAGTCCTTTTTCGAGGAGTATCATTCCATCCGCCAGCCGCACACTCCGGGAATAGTAAAAAATTTCCGCACAACCGCCGCTAGGCATCTCGGCTCGCAAAGCCTCGGCGATATGTTGCGGTCGCTCGCATATTTCCGCGACGATCATTGGCTGATCGCCCTGTTGCTCCTGTTGATCGGCTGCTCGACTGTCGCCGGATTGTTACAAGCGTGGCCGTTGGCGGTGCTGGTCGACTCCGCAGTGGGTCCGATGACAGGGAACCGGCTGATGGAACGTTTGCTCCTCATATATTTGCCGACCGATGCTACCACAAAGATCATTGCGCTCGCGCTCATTGCCTTGCTCATCCGCCTGGTGCAAGAACTGCTATCCATCGCGCGCCGATTGCTGATGTCGCGCATCCAGTACAACGGCTTGCTGCGCGTCCGCTGTGAGCTTTTTCGGAAGCTCCAAGCCTTACATCTCGATTATCACCGCTCGACTCCCGTGGGAGATTCATTGTTCCGCCTGACCACAGATACGCAAGCCTGCCATGCCGTGCTTTCCGTCATGATCAATGTTTTGTTTGCCATTGTCACGCTGCACGTGATCGTCGGCGTGCTTTCTGACATTCATATGCGGCTGACCTTGATCGCGCTGGCGGTGGCTCCAGCGCTCGCCTGGGTGAATGTCTACTTTGGCCGGCGGCTCACGAAAAAAACTCGCGTGGCCAAGCTTTCGGACAGTGATTTTAGTATTTCGCTGCAACGTTCCATGGCAGCTATGGTACTCACGCAAGCTTATGGCCGGGAGGAAGACGAATTCCACCGCTTTGGAAGATCGGCGCGCAAGTGCGTGCGCGCCTGGTTTGGCATTCATCGAGAGGAAGTCGGCTACAGCCTGAGCGTCGGAGCGATCCTGGGAATTGGCGGATCGCTGATTCTCATTTACGGAGGGCTTTTACTAAATGCCAAGGCCGTGACACCGGGCGAGCTCATGATCTTCATGACCTATCTCGGCATGATGTACGATCCGCTCTGTCAAATTACCGGCGCGAACTTCAACCTGCAAAACGGCTTGGCTGGAGCGCGACGGGTTTTCGAGGTTCTCGACCGTAACTTAATGGTAGCGGATGCGCCGCAAGCCCTCTCAGTGCCGACAATCCCACGGCGCCTGGTCCTGGATCATGTCGGTTTTGAGTATCGTCCCGGCCAACCCATTCTGAAAAATATTAACGCGGTGATCGAGCCCGGCGAGGTCGTCGCTTTTGTTGGGTGGAGCGGGGTCGGCAAGAGCACTTTGCTAAATCTCTTACCCCGCTTTTATGACGTTACAGCGGGAGCGATTCGCATCGATGACTACGATTTGCGCCGCTTGAAATTGAAAGACACGCGTCGTCACGTCGCGCTGGCATTGCAGGAAAGCATCATCCTGCCAACCAGCATCGCAGAAAATATTGCTTATGGTTGTCCGACAGCCAACCTTCATGAGATCGAGGCCGCTGCGCGCTTGGCAGGGGCGAGCCAATTCATCGAAGCGCTGCCGCACTCGTATCAAAGCCAACTCAGCGACTCCGGCGCCAATCTCTCCGGCGGCCAGCGTCAACGCATCGCGCTCGCGCGCGCTCTATTGGCCAAAACGCCGATTCTCGTTTTGGACGAACCGACCAGCGCCCTCGATGCGCATCACGAGAACGTTATTCGCGAGACGATCCAATCGCTGCGCGGTTATCGCACCGTCATTCTCGTCAGCCACCGTATTCAGACGGTCAGCGAATGCGATCGTATTTACGTTCTTCACGACGGCACCGTTGTCGAACAGGGCTCCCACGAAGAACTGATCCGCCAGAGCGGCCTCTATGCTTCGATGGCGCGACAGCAAGGGCACTCCGACGCGCTGGAATTCGCCCGAAGTCGTGTAGCCGAACTCTCAGCCGAGTAGTTCCATAAGGTACTCTTCTAACTCGGCGGCGCGGTGTGCTGGCGTGTGCGCGGCGATGATTCTCGCTCTGGCCTTGCGGCCGATGCGCGCGCGTTCGGCGGCGGAGATCTGCGTCAGGTAATCGAGCACCTGATCGCTCGAATCCGCGATCAAAATTTCCTTGCCGGGCTTGAGAAACTGCTCCAGTCCTTTCCAGCGATCACTGATAATCGGGCACGCGCACGCGGCAGCCTCGAACAACCGGACGCTTGGCGAATAGCCGGCACGAATCATCAAAGCTCGGGTGAGATTCAACGTAAACTTCTGTTGGCCGTAAAAAACACGGTGCCGCGCCGGTGGCAGGTGTTCGATCCGAAGCACGTTTGAAGGCCAACGAATGGTCGACGGATATTGCGCGCCGGCGATCACCATTTTGCATTCGCTCCGGCGCCGCGCCGTATCCAACATGAGATTTTCCAAGGCGGCCTGCCGATCGCTGCTGTAAGTGCCCATGTAGCCGAGATCCCAGCGCACTTCCGATTGCTCAAAAAAATATTCGGCGGGATCAACCGAGCAGTACAGCGGCCGGGCCATCGCAGCTCCGTAGTCGCGCTCCAGACGTTGCAGCACCGGTCCGCCGGTAAACGATAAATAGAGGTGATAGCGGCGGACCAACTCAGCTGAGAGGTAGAGCTCGTTGGCTTCATCGAGCATGGCAAGGGTGATCGGTGTGTCGATATCGTAAAAAGCGGTTACGCCGCGTGCGGTTTTCGTCACCCACTCGCCCACGGTTACACCATTGGGCACGTACGAACCGACGATCACCACGTCCGCACACCTGACGTCGGCGGCGAATTTTTTCTTGAGCTCGTCAACAGATCGATAGAGAACGGTTCGCCCATAGGGCGGATGAGGCAGATCGCGCGCGGAGGCATACCACGGTTTGTCGCGCTCGAGAAATAGCACGTCATGACCGCGCGCCACCAGTTCCCGGACGAGCCCGCGGTAGGTAGTGGCATGACCGTTGCCCCAGGAAGAGGTGATCGACAGGCCTAAAATGACGATCTTAAGGTTTCCCATGATCCCAAGTTGTCGAGCGCCTCCTCCACCTGAGCCGCCCGTTTTGAATAGGTGTGCTCGGCGAGGACGCGCCGCAGCGCAGCCTGACCGATCGCCTTCGCCTCGGTCCCGGTCAGCCGGCGCAGTTGCTCACTCAGCTCCGCGCCGTCGCTTGCGACCAGGCATTCACGTCCGGGCTCAAGAAAGTGCTCGATCCCTCGCCAGGAATCAGTGATCAAGCAGCCGCCCGCGCCCGCTACTTCGAATACTCGCGTAGGTGGAGAGAAACCACAGCGTGCCATACTCTCCCGACAGACGTTCAACACCGCGAGAGCCGAGGCGTTTAGAACATTATGATCACGGGTGTAAACGTGACCCAGATAATTGATGTTACGCTGCTCTGCGCAGATATCACCCCAGCCGTTGCCGCCCAGAATGAAACACAGCGCGGGATTGAGCCGAGCGGGTTTGAAGAAAAATTCAAACACACGCGCTTCCCGATCCGGCAGCCGATTTCCGACGAAGCATAGGTCGGCGGCAAATTTCGCGTCAGGCTGCACCGGATAATGCGTGGCTGGGTCGAGGGCGTTATAGATAGGCACGCACTGTCGCGCACCCAGCGCCAGGTAGGCATCGATCACCGCGCCGCCGCCGCCATAAGTGAAGATGATGTCATAGCGCGGGATCAATGGGCGAAACGGGTCGTGCGGATCCTGCTGTATGCGCTCGAGAGTCGCGGCGGCATCGACGTCCCAGAATGCCACGCGAGCGTGTCGCGGCCGAAATGCGAGCACCGCTTCTTCCAATAAAGGATCGAAGACTCCGACCCCGCTGGTTTTTACCAGAAGGTCTGCTTCTTTGGCCGCCAACTCGACCGTGGCAAGCACCGCGTCGGCATCGGTTGCCTGATAGATAAGACTTTCAGCGTATGGCGGATCGGCGATATCGCGATGCGATTGACGCTCCCAAGCGTCGGGCTCGTAGAATTTGATCCGGTGACCGCGCGCATGCAGCGCCCTCAAAATCCCGCGATAGTAAGTCGCGGCGCCATTCCAGTAGGCCGAGACCAAGCTCGAGCCAAAGAAAACGATTCTCATGATGTTGCGACTGCTGTCAATTGATG
>DATBEY010000399.1:0-3738 GCA_036558765.1 Binatia bacterium
CGCTGAATGTATTCTCGGACCGGTCCTACGCTCACGCCAAGAATAATCCTGCCATTGGAAATCACGTCGAGTGTTGCAAGGGCATGGGCCAGCAACACGGGGTTTCTCAGCGCCGCAAGCATCGGCACTGCGCCGATGCGAATTCGGTTCGTATGGGCCGCCAACGCCGCCATCGTGGTCAAACAATCGCCGCGCGCCTTGTCCAAAACTGTGACGCTGTCACCGAGCCAGATGTGATGGAAACCAGCCTCTTCCGCCTGGAGCGCATCCGCCCATAGCCGCTCGAAACTCTGCGCCGCGTCTTCCTGGCGAATAAGCTGGCGCGTGTGCAGTAATAAACCGAATTCCATTCTATGCTACCGGGCGAAGATAGGCTCGTCGTGCCGAGCGTTCCCGACATTCTCGGTCATCTGCCATCTCGAACCCTTCGGACAGACTCAGGACAAGCTCCTTGCGAGCTCGAGTCCCGACGGGTAATAGAACAATGCCGCTGATCTCCCCCCGTTCACTGCCCCGGCTTCAACACCCGGTCCCAACCTAATTCGCGCAGTTCCTTGTACACTTCCCGCGTCAGCCGGAAATCAAACACCTGCTCGGTCGGAATCTCTTTTTGAATGCCGAGCGCCCGCTTCGCGATTTCGATATCCGATTTCTGCGTTTCTAGATCTTCTGTGCCATCGGCCGTCATCATTTCCATCGTCGCATCATAATCTGCGTTGCGCACATCATCGGGAGCGCGATCGTATTTTTTCCCGAGCGCGAGCGATTGCGCTTTGTATCGCTTCAAAAATTCTCTCCCCTTGACCGTTGCTCGGATAAACCGCCGCACCACATCGGGACGCTTCACCAATAGATCTTCCGAGGTCGCGAGACCCGTATAGAGCATCTTTATTTCTTTGCCGATGTTCGCCACTTCATGAACGGGGTAGCCGCGGGTCTGAAGGATTCGCGAATCCGCAAAACCCAAAACCGCTGAATCCACCGTTTTGGCGACCAGTGAAGTCACCCGGCCGTTGGTGCCAAGCGCGACCCAAATCACATCGCGCACCGGGTCCATGCCGTATTTGCGCAGCAGCAAATTGGCCGATCCTTCCATGGTATCGCCGCGCGAAGCCACCCCGATCCCTTTGCCGCGGAGATCGGTGACTTTGCGGATGTCGTCGCGCCAGGTGAGCAAGCGATAGAGCGGCCGATCGAGATTGACGTAGACGACTTTCAACCGAATGTCGCGCAAACTTGCATTGAGAGAGGAGCCGGACGAAGTGCTGAAATGAATATCGCCGGAAACGAGTGCTTTCGTCGCCAGACCGCCCGGCATGGCGATCCAATCCACGTTGAAGCCTTCATCCCGGTAAAATCCCAGTTCCTTGGCGATGAAGTGCGGGTAATAAATGACGCCGAAGCTGGCGAATGATACGCGCAGGTCTTCAAGCTTCGGTGACTGCGCTTGGCACGGAACCGCCCATAACATCGCCAGCGCAAGGAATAACAACCGCGGCATTTTGGCTAATACTTACTGCACGTCGTAACGCGTCTCGCGTTCGGAAACGTTGTTGAACGCTTTGGGGTGAACAAGCTTTCGGCTGTACAGAACCACGCGCAGAAACCCCGGGCTGCCGGTGATCCGGTGCGCCACGCCGCGCGGAATGTAAGACATCTGACCGGGATCGAGCTCCAGCGCGCCCCATTCCGTATGGTTCAGCGAGTGACCACGGAATTGAAACCAGATCTCGTCCTCGTCGCAGCCGCGATGGAAGCCGTTTTGTTCCTCTTCAAGATTGTAAACATCGATCCGGAACTCCTTGCCATTGTACAGCACCGGCGCGCGGGCACCGCCTTTGCCCGTCATTCCGGTGAAATAATTGAACGCGCTGAGTTTCCGGACGATCCTTCCGCCTTCGCGCTTGCAGCCAATGAGTGCCGCTAGGTTCCGTTCTACCCAGAGATCGGACTGTGGATCCCAAAAGCTGATATGCTCCAATACCGGCCCGGCATCCGGGCCGTCCGCTTTGTGCCCGTTTTCAGCGATCATTGGCTCGGAAGCGCGCACAGTAAAACTTCTCTGCATCATCGGTTTTTCCGGATCGACGCCTTCGGTCACAAACTCTTGGGTCGCGACCCGGACGCGCAGGCATTCATCGGTACCCGTCGAACGATGGGAAATCGCAGCGGGGACCAGCGCAATTTCGCCAGGCAAAAGTTCAATAACGCCCGACTCGCTCTCGATTTTCGAACGTCCGGAAAATTGTAAATAGACTAAATCGTGATCCGCCGCCCGAGTGAGCTGCGTCTCGCTTCCGGCGAGGAATTCCGTCGCGATGCGCAGACTGTCGCCTTCGAAAACCGCCGCCCGCGCGCGGTTGCCGGTGAGCGGCGTGCTGCGCAGAAGATCGAACGGCCGGATCTTCGGCACTAGGCGTTGTCCCATGCGCGCGGTGCCGATCACCGCCGTTTCCTCACGCTCCATCCAAATGTGTTCCGGCGGTTCGCGATGCGTCATGAACTCGCGAATTTTTTTACCCATGATAGTCGCCTCCAGACATTACAGCCGTTCGAGATAATTAAAATTAGGCTATGCGCTGATCCGCTGTCAAGTAAAGTGCATCGCTAACACACAGCATTCGCAATTCACAAGGGAGCGAGAAAGACTTCTCGCTGCGCTCCAAATGGCACGAGTGAGAGAACCATCGTAATAGAGAATTTTTTTCACTGCGTTTCGCCCGTCCTGCTCAGCACTCAGTCCTCGACACTCAGCACTCCAAATCTTTCGCCTCGTGCTTGCTTCTCGGCTTGTCTGTCTTGCGCACCTCATATATACACGCCGTGAGGAGTCCTTTATGTCGAGCGCAAATCCAGGCGTGAGTTTGGAATGCATAGATCACGGCGTGCTGCCTTCCAACGATCTCGGACGAGGGTTTCGCTTCTGGTCGGCTTTTATGGGCGCGCGTCTTGGTTTTCATGCCAACCTGAACGTCCGCGGGCTCAATCGAGAAGTGCCAATGATCGTATTCTTTACGGTCGCGAATCATCCAGGGTTCGGGCTAGCACTTCAGGATTATCGCTTGTCGCCAACTCCGCTCCGGCCTCTGGAAGGAATAGTTTGGGGCTTCGAGGTCGCAGCTGATAATCTCTCGGCCGCCGCCAACGAGGCGGAGAAACACAAGATTCGCTGGGAGCGGTTCGCCAATTATCCGAATTCCAGCCCGATCAATGAATCCGTGTTTGTTATCGATCCCGACGGCAACACCATCGAACTTTGTCGCCGCAAACAACCGTCGGATGCCGCGCCACAGCCGGGGCCAATTCCGCTTCGAAGAATCAGCCACGTTCGCATGGAAGTGACCGATCTTGGCCTAGCGCGTTCTTGGTATCACGATACGTTCGGTATGATCGAGGCTGAACAAGTTCCGGGGGAAGCGCAGCTCACGCTGACGATTCCTAAATCGGGCCAGTTGTTGATTCTGCGCAAAGTTGATCGGGTCGCAGAGCGCAGCACACAGTGTTTCAAAGGACCTCATATCGACCTGCGCTCGAACGAAGAAGTCTATCCAGAGATTTTGAAACGCTTCGACCGAAAAGAGACCTATTGGGGACCCGATCCACACCTCATTCCCTGGCATGAGCCGGACGCGAATACCGCATACGGTTATGACCCGTTCGGCAATCGCATCCAGATCGGCGTCATTGCCAAACGGCCGATGCATTTCGGCGCGGTATCGCGCTTCGCCGCTCGCGCCG